>CANJDA010000015.1 GCA_947472705.1 Flavobacteriaceae bacterium | reverse complement strand
ATTACTTCATCGTTTGATGACAAGCCTTTCTCCATTACTTCGGAATCATCTGAATTGGAAGTATTTTCTAGAATCAGGTTAGGGTACAGTGCCTGAAGTAACAACAAACGATTGGTTTCTGATTTAGAACCTGTTATTGCTAGTGTATGTCTATTATTAACTACTGAAGGTTTTAAAATTAAATCCAACCTATTTTAGTTTATCGTTGTTGTGGTGACGGTCGTGATCGCGATTGGTTTTCAAGTCCATTTTTTTATCAAAAGCAGCTTGCAAGTCTATGCCGGTTTGGTTGGCTAGACACAATACTACAAAAACCACATCAGCTAATTCTTCTCCTAGGTCTTTGTTTTTATCGCTTTCTTTTTCAGATTGTTCACCATAGCGACGGGCAATGATGCGGGCTACTTCGCCTACTTCTTCGGTAAGTTGTGCCATATTGGTAAGTTCGTTAAAATAGCGAACACCGTGATTTTTTATCCATTTATCAACTTCTAGTTGGGAGTTTTTTAGGTTCATTTTATTCTTTATTTTTTGTGTCAATAATTATAGTAACCGGGCCATCATTTAAGAGCGCTACTTTCATATCAGCACCAAATTGTCCAGTTTGTACTTTTTTATCCATTTCAAGTTCCATTTGTTGGATAAAAGCTTCGTATAAAGGAATCGCTATTTCAGATTTTGCAGCTTTTAAATAGGAAGGGCGATTACCTTTTTTGGTAGACGCTTGAAGTGTAAATTGACTTACGATTATTACATTACCATTAACTTCTTTGAGTGATAAGTTCATCACATCGTTTTCATCGCCAAAAATTCTGAGGTTAGCGATTTTAGCGGTTAACCAGTTACTATCTTCTTTGGTATCAGTTTCTTCAATACCAATTAACACCAATAAGCCTTTTTGGATGTTAGCAACTTTGGCTCCTTCTATAGTTACCGAAGCTTCAGAGACTCTTTGAATAACAGCTCTCATGACACACTAAGATTTTCGGGTTTCATCACTCGCAATTCTATCATCGCCATAAGTATCTGAGCGGTAATGTTCGTCATCACCTTCCAGTATTTTAAGATAACTATTGTAGCGTGACCAAGCAATTTTATCAGCTTCTAGTGCCGTTTTTATAGCGCAGTGAGGTTCTTCTTTATGCAAACAATTATTGAATTTACATTCGTCTTGTAGCTTGAAAAACTCAGGGAAGTAGCCACTAACCTCAGCGGGTTCCATATCTACAATTCCGAATCCTTTTATTCCAGGTGTGTCAATAATTTTGGCATCAAAAGACAAATCATACATTTCAGCAAATGTAGTAGTATGTTGTCCCTGTTTGCTTTGCTCGGATATGTGTTTGGTTTTTAAATTCAATGCTGGTTCCAATGCATTTACTAAAGTAGATTTCCCTACTCCAGAATGTCCCGAAAACATACTCACTTTCCCAATCATTAGGTTTTTTAAATCCTCAATTCCTTTTTTTTCTTTGGCAGAAACACGCAAACATTTATAGCCAATTTGAGAATAGATATGTTGTAGATACAATTGTTCATCCAACATACTATCATCAAAAGTATCAATCTTATTAAAGACCAAGATTGCCTCTATACCATAAGCTTCAGCCGTAACCAAAAATCGATCTATAAAACTCGTCGTAGTTGGCGGATTATTAATGGTGATTAATAAAAAAACAATGTCAATGTTAGAAGCAATAATATGCGTTTGTTTTGACAGGTTTACCGATTTTCGTACGATGTAATTTTTACGGTCGTGAATAGTATGAATTTGCCCAATAGTTTCATCAGTTGTATTATCTAATTCAAAATCTACTACATCTCCAACAGCAATAGGGTTAGTGCTTTTGATGCCTTTCATTCGAAATTTTCCCTTAATACGGCATTCAAAAACCTGGTGATCTTCGGTTTTCACGCTATAGGAACTTCCGGTAGATTTATAAACGAGTCCTGTCAAAATTAATTATGAGTTACGAATTAGGAATGACAAAGGTAAAAAATTGAAACTGCAATTGACTTATTTTATCCATTAATGATTTTCTCTTGATGACTAATACTTTCTTGGTGAATGGCTTTGAAAAGTTTTAAAATAAATTCTTCGCTCAAACCTTTTTCTTCTCCATCAAGAATCATTTTGCCTAAAATTTCATTCCATCTTTTATTTTGCAAAACCGCTACGTTCTTGGCTTTTTTTAGCGCTCCTATTTGCTCAGCTACTTTCATCCTATTTCCTAAAATTTCCAATAATTTCCCATCAGCAATATCAATATTGGCACGCAATTTTATCATTTCAGTATTGTAGTCGTCTTCTTCGGTAGTTACTTTTTTGACTTTTAAATCTTCGAATATTTTTTTTAAAACCGTCGGAGTGACTTGCTGCTCTGCATCACTCCAAGCATTATCTGGGTCGTTGTGGGTTTCAATTATCAGTCCGTCATAGTTTAAATCCAAAGCTTGTTGAGATACTTCTTGAATCATGTCTCTTCGCCCAGTAATATGAGAAGGATCACAAATCAATGCTAAATCGGGAAAACGACTTTGCAATTCAATGGCCAATTGCCACTCTGGAATGTTTCTATATTTTGTTTTTTCATAAGTTGAAAACCCTCTGTGAATTGCGCCTAGTTTTTTTATACCAGCATTGTATAAGCGCTCTACTCCTCCAATCCATAAAGCCAAATCTGGATTCACTGGATTTTTTACCAATACAATTTTATTTGTTCCTTCCAAAGCATCTGCAATTTCTTGCACTGCAAACGGATTTACAGTAGTTCTTGCTCCTATCCACAACACATCAATATCGTGTTCCAATGCTAATTTTACATGAGCCGCATTGGCCACTTCGGTAGCCATTAGTAATCCTGTTTCTGCTTTTGCTTTTTGCATCCATTTTAATCCAATAGCACCTACACCCTCAAACCCACCAGGACGAGTTCTAGGCTTCCAAATTCCCGCTCGAAAAATACTTACATCAGAATGTTGCAATTCGTGTGCTATTTTCAATACTTGCTCTTCAGTCTCTGCACTACATGGCCCGGCAATTACCAATGGATGTGTTAATTTTAAATCATCCAACCATTTTCTGTTTTCTAAAGTGATATTCATAGCTTACTTTTTTCCGTTTAATATTTCTTTTATTCTGTTGGTGTTTTGCATTTCGTTAAAGACTGCTTCGTAATTTTCATCTTCTAATAATTTTTTAAAGTGTGTCAAATTTGAAATATATTCTTCCAAACTTTTCACGACATGTTTTTTATTTTGTCTGAAAATTGGTGTCCACATTGCTGGAGAACTTTTGGCTAGTCTTACAGTACTTTCAAAACCACTACCAGCCATGTCAAAAATGTCGCGTTCATCTTTTTCTTTTTCAACTACCGTTTTGCCTAGCATAAACGAACTTATATGCGACAAATGAGATACATAAGCAATGTGTTTGTCATGTGACTTTGGATCCATATAACGAATGCGCATGCCTAGATTTTTAAACAATTCCATTCCTCTTTCTTGTAATTTGAAAGTTGTTTTTTCTACTTCACAAATGATATTCGTTTTATCTTGAAACAATCCTTTAATTGCGGCAGATGGCCCTGAGAATTCTGTTCCAGCAATGGGATGCGTTGCCATAAAATTTCTTCTCCTTGGGTGATTTTGAACACATTCACAAATTGGAAATTTGGTAGAACCCACATCAATTACCAAAGTTTCTTCTCCAATAGCATCCAAAATATTTGGCAAAATTACTAAACCAATGTCAACCGGAACGGAAACAATCACCAAATCTGCATTAGACACCTCTTCTAAGTGGGCTTTCTTTTTAATAATTCCTAATTGCAAAGCGGTTTCTAAATGATTTTCATTGGCATCAATACCAAAAATTTCAACATTCTTAAACACCGATTTAATATCGATTGCCATTGAACCACCTATCAATCCTACACCAACAATATATACTTTTTCCATTCTTTTTAGTTTAAAATCTTGAGATAACTTCTGCTATTTTATCTTCCGAAACACATAACGAAAACCGAATGTATCCCTCTCCATTGCTGCCGAAGATAGTTCCTGGTGTTATAAAAATATTTTTATCTATCAATATTTTATCTATGAACTCTTCTGCTGATATAATCCCTTCTGGAAGTTTTGCCCAAACAAATAAACCTACGCTGTTTTTATCAAAGGTGCAATTCAGTTTTTCGGCCAATTTAAAAATGAGGTTTCTTCTTTTCGTGTAAATTTCATTTTGCTTTTTGAACCAATCTTCACCGAGCTTCAATGCTTCAATTGCCCCTTTTTGTATACCATAAAACATACCGCTGTCCATGTTACTTTTTACTTTTAGCACCGCATCAATCAATCGAGAATCTCCCATAACCATCCCTACACGCCAGCCTGCCATATTATAGGTTTTGGACAAGGAATTCAATTCTAATGCGACGTCTTTGGCTCCTTCAATTTTTAAAATTGATATTGGATTTTCATTTAATATAAAACTATACGGATTATCGTTTACAATTAAAATGTGATGCTTTTTACCTAATGCGATTAACTGTTTAAAAAACTCCAAAGTTCCATTCGCTCCTGTTGGCATATGTGGATACGAAACCCACATCAGCTTTACTCTCGATAAATCCATTAGTTCTAATTTCTCAAAATCAGGTTGCCAATTATTGGCTTCTTTTAAATCATAAAACACTCCTTTGGCTTGTACTAACTCGGTTACAGATGCATATGTTGGATAGCTCGGATTGGGAATTAAAACTTCATCTCCTTCATTTAAAAAAGCTAATGAAATGTGCATAATGCCTTCTTTGGAACCCATTAACGGAAGAATTTCAGTATTGAAATCTAATGCTACGTTGAAATGATATTGATAAAAATCAGCCATCCCTCTTCGCAATTCGGGCAAACCTTGATAGCTTTGGTATTCATGTGCTTTATCGTCAAACATGGCTTTATTCATAGCTTCAATCACAGAATTATCAGGAGCCAAATCAGGACTTCCAATTCCCATATTGATAACCGGTTTCCCTTCAGATAGCATTTGGCGCACTTCCCGTAATTTTTTGGAGAAATAGTATTCTTCAACCTGTTGTAATCTATTGGCTGTTGGTATCATGGTTTTCATTTTATTCAAAAAAAAAATCCCAACTTTCGTTGGGATTTATATATCGTATGTTTTCTTTTTTATTTTTTCACATAACACAATACCAGTCCCATTTTTCCAAAGAAGATATAATAGAAATAGGTATAATATGTGTTGAATAGTTTCATTATTTGTTTTGTGTTTGGCTAATGTAAAAAATAAAAGGGTAAGTTTTACAAGAAGTTGGAAAAAAATTGCGCAAACGTTTTCATTTTAGTCTTTTATAAAAGTTTTGCTTATAATTCCGTGACTTGTATTCATTTTAACAAAATAGGTCCCCATTTGCAAAGCACTAACATCAATTGTTTTTTCGTGCAAAACATTGGGGCAAGTAATTACTTTTTGACCCATCATATTAAAAACTTCCATTTCATTTATCTCATAATCAGCCTTCACATCAATATTTAAAAAATCTGTGGTTGGATTCGGATAAATTTTTAATCTGCCGTTTGAGGAAATAAAACTATCGTTTCCTAATGAAGTATCGTACAACCTTGCAAACCTATTTCTTCCCTCTGTACCAAAAGAAGTAAAGCTGCCTCCTATGTAAATATAACCATTATTCTGAATGTTAATATCATATATTTTTGCATCTGCTGGTTCTATTTGTGAATCACTGAAACTTTCTTCTACAACTCCCAAAGAACTTAGCCTAGACAAAAAAGCTTCACCAAATTTTATACCGGCAACCATGATTTTGTTATTCGGCATTACTTTAAAGGCAGTTATATTGGTTACATTGGATATACTCGGAAGATAAAAGCCCATATCAATAGCCCCGTTTGCATCTAAACGAGCCATACATTGAACGCCATTTCCATTGACATTTGTAAAATTACCTGCAATTAGAATTTTATTATCCGGTTGCACCTCAATAACATTAATTGTAGTTGTACTTGTTACATTACTTAATAATACAGTTGTAAAAGTCAAATCAATAGTCCCCGTTGTATTTAAACGACTCAACTTATAACCTAAATCATTATAAAAAGTTAATATTTTTCCATCGGGTTGCAAAGAAAAAACACTGGAATAACTATAACTTGGAGGATTAAAGGTGGAATCTTTAGAACCATCTGTGTTTAAGCGATACATGTTATGACTCACTACCAATAGTATTTTACCATCGGGTTGTAAAACCATCTTGTAAATACCTCCGCCGTAATCAATTTGAGATTCTATGGAAGGTGCCAGTACAAAACCGGCATCTACAGAGCCATTTTCATTTAATCGAACAATAGAATTTTTAGCAACACCATTGGAGTAATTAAAATGACCCGCTACTATGATTTTATTATCCGGTTGAACAAGTATGGAACGCACTGATAAGTCATCGACATCAATTCTACTAGTGGTGTATATCCCAGAACCAAAACCAAAACCAGCATCTAAACTACCATCCGTATTGAGCCTTACCAAACCTCTTTTAGGCTGATTATAGTATTTCGTGAAATATCCTCCTACCAATATCTTACCGTCTGGTTGGAATGCCGAACAATTCACAGACCAGTCAAAACCGGTAACTGTATTAAAATTAGTGTCAATATTACCTTCTGAATCTACCACAATTAAGCATCTGGCAATCGTATTATCATAACGTTTGAATTTACCCGAAATTAAAATTCTTCCGTTATTAAGCAAATTTAATGACCGTATACCTCCAATACTCATATCATCGCTGCTGGTGCTATTAATATCATAAATTCCAATACCATCATTAAAACTGGTGTCTAAAGTACCATCCGTATTGAGCCTTACAATATTGTTTTGTGAAATACCATTGTATTTTTGAAACACCCCACCTACTATTATCTTTCCATTAGCCTGAAGAAAAATAGTATATACTTTTCCCGACCACTCTGAATTACTTGCGCCTTGATAGAGATAATAAAAACCCTGCCCTACAGTAAACCCCGAGTCTACAGTACCATCTTCATTGATTCGGATAATACCCCATTTGGTCGTTCCGTTGTAACTTGAAAATTGGCCACCCACCAATAATTTCCCATCAGGCTGTAGCTCCATTGCATTCAAAACCGGCGGTGTTTGATTATTATATCCATTAATACCTGTCCCCGGATCAAAACTTAGGTCAAGAGTGCCATCTGCATTTAATCTTGCAATATTTTTTCTGGCAACACCGTTGTAAGCTCCAAAATTACCAACAATCATTATCTTGTTATTGGGCAAAATCTTAATTTTACTCACATTTGTAAAGTCATTGCTATCTTGATAACCAAATAAAGGACCTGCGCCTAACGGATTAAATGTGTTATCCAAAGACCCGTCGTTGTTGAAACGTGCAATGCAATTAGTCATAACTGACCCGACAGCAGTAAATTTCCCACCTAATAGAACCTTTCCATCTTCTTGGACTGCACAGTCATAAATACTCAGCGTCGTTGGAGTCAGAACTGGACGAAAACTGGTATCGACTGTACCATCCGTATTTACCCTAAAAACCTCACAAGAACTGTAGTAAGAATTAGTATTAGGCATATTATAAAATGAAAAATCACCCACGTATATTACTTTGCCATCCGGTTGTATGGCTGCCGATTTAAAGGTCATTGTGCTTCCTGTTGGAATGCTTCCATTGAAATTAAAAGTCGGATCGATACTTCCGTCAGCATTCAAACGGATAGGTTTATTGACTGATACGCCATTGTAATAATTATTCGATGTAATGATAATTTTGCCATCGGACTGTACTACCGTTGTACTTACATATCCATAGTAAGACGGAGCAAATCCGGCGCCATAATCAAATCCTATGTCACTAGTATTAAAGGTAGTATCTAACTGTAAACTTTGCGCATTTGTGTAGCCTATAAACAAAAACAATATTAGAAGAATGAGTGATTTTTTCATACTGTAAGGATTTTGACCTATCAAACGTACAAAAAAATAATTTATGTCGAAGATTGTAATGTAGGTTTTATACAACCAAATTAAAACAAGAAAAATGCTTTAGCCAAACCCTGTAATAGGTTTTCTTTCATTATCCTTCGATTAATTATTACATTTGCTCCAAATAGTTCGTTTATGTCAATAGAAGTTCAAAATATTTCCAAAAGTTATGGTGCCCAAAAAGCACTGGACAATGTTACTTTTTCGATAAAAAAAGGAGAAATCGTTGGTTTTCTTGGGCCAAATGGGGCTGGTAAATCAACCTTAATGAAAATTTTGACCACTTTTATCAATGCCGATGAAGGAACAGCTTCCGTAAATGGAAATGATGTTAGCGAAGCGCAATTAAATGTACAACAATCGGTAGGTTATTTGCCCGAACACAATCCGTTGTATCTGGATTTATACGTTCGTGAATATTTAGCGTTCAATGCCGATGTGTATAAAGTTGCTAAATCTAGAATTGAAGAAGTGATACAACTAACAGGTTTATTGCCAGAAAGCCATAAAAAAATTGGGCAATTATCTAAAGGATATCGCCAACGTGTTGGTTTAGCAACAGCACTGCTTCACAATCCTGATGTCTTGATTTTAGACGAACCTACCACAGGACTTGACCCAAATCAACTGGTGGAAATTAGAAATGTGATTAAGAATGTAGGCAAAGACAAAACCGTTTTCCTATCCACTCATATCATGCAGGAAGTAGAAGCTATTTGCGACCGTGTCATCATCATTGATAACGGCAAAATAGTAACCGATAAAAAACTAGACAAACTGGTTTCGGAAGAAAAAGAGCAAATCATCGAAGTAGAATTTAACAAAGCGGTTGATGAATCACTTTTATCCAATTTGCTTAATATCAAATCCTATAAAAATACTACTGATAATATTTGGTTATTAACTTTCAATACCGAAGAGGATATGCGCCCAATCGTGTTCGACTTTGCTCATGACAACGATCTAAAAACGCTTCAAATCAGTTTGAAAAACAAAAACCTTGAGCAGATTTTTAGAGAAAAAACCAAGAAATAAGCTAAGTGAATTTTCTATGGATAAATCACATGTCCGCTAAATAATTGCTGCACATCAACAACTGAAGGAACATTTTTTAGTATTATGTTTCCAGTGCTGTTCATAGTTCCCGATATACTTTGAATAGGATTTACTATCATATCATTAGAACCTCGATGATAAACCGTAATAGTTTGAGCAATTAAATTTTGAGCTTCAATTCTACCATCACCAAAAGAGAAAAACAAATTGGCTTGATTCGTTTGCCCCGAAAGATAAAAACGAGACACATTATTACTTTCAATATGCAAATAATCATTATTGACATTGAGCAAGAAGTCACCAGTACCAGCCCCTTTCTCACCATCACCATCTTTGTCTAAGGAATACACTTTTAATGATGGAAATGTCAAGATACCATTCGAACTAATATTTCTATCCGTTTTTGAATATACTTCTTCCAATGTTGGTGTTGTTACTAAAATTTTTGTAGTCCCATAAGTTCTAACCCAATTACAACTAGCATCATCTTTAAATATCAATTGGTCTCCGCTTTGAGTGACTTGAACATTATCAATAAAATTTTCTCCTGCCTCTATCTGAACTTTATATTCAGTACCTTGAGTAATAACTACTTCAATCCCTTTGTACACTTTTATCTTTTTAAAAGGTAAAACAGCTACATCTTTTGTAATAATTGCACCCGTGCTTTCCACACAATCGCTTGGTTTTTCACACGAGTTGAAAACTGTAATCAGCACTATAAATAAAAATAACTTTTTCATTTCATCTTTTTATAACCTAACACCTACTCCGAATTCTAAAGCTTCTGCCAAAAACAAATGGGTTTTTATTGTGAAGCTCCCGTAAATATTTTTGGCAATGTAATACTTCATTCCTACTCTGTCATAAATGGCTATATCTTTTTTAAACGGTTGGTAAACATAATAACCCACTTGGGCTTCGAGTGAAATTTTATTGACAAACAGTTCATGTCCCACAAAAACACCTACTCGTTTATAGTCGGTATTCGGATCTATATTTTTGTCAGGATAAGCTACGGCATAATATTTTATATAATCTTTAAACGAATTGGTTAGGAACAACTCGGCTCCCAACTGTAAAGCCGATTTTCTATTCAACCTTTTATCCGCATAAAATCCAATGTGGTAAAAAGGCCGTTGCCCACTTCTAATAATAGGGCTTTCATTAATTCCAGAACGGAAAACAATATTATAATGTATTGGTTCGCGATAGTTTTTCTTCACCATTGTAGTGTCATTCACAATCGATTTATCGCTATCAAAATTATAACTCAATCCAAGGTTTAACAAATAAGTATTAATCCCACTATTGGGTGATTTCACCCTTCCGTTCGAATAATGGGTAAACAAAACTCCGGCATGAAAACCAAAAGGCTTCAATAGTTTTTGATTATCATAAGCAAACCCAAAATTAGTATTATCCAAAATTGGCGTTCCAAAAGCCTTATTCTTACTGTTTGTTACTTTATCATATGGATTAGTAACCAAAGCAACTCCTTGAGCAATACGCATTTGCAAACGTCTTTTCCAAAAATAAAAATTGTAAAAAGCTCCCACCGAATAGGCTTGTCCAAGAGGCTGACTATTAAAATCCTGGTATAAAAAATAAGCTCCATAATCTGGAAAGTTATAGGCTTTTTGCCATTCTTTAGCTCCATGCGTTTTGGCAACAAAACTAAGCATCACGCCCTCAGGATGACCTTGAATCAAGTGATACATATCTTCTTTATGAGGCAAAGTATTACCTCTTAAATTAGATACTTCTATTGCATAAGTTTCTTTTTGCTGCGCCATCGACACTGAAGAAACCAATAAAATAAAATAGAAAAACTGCCTCATCCTAAAATTTAAAAACGCACAAATATAAAAGAATATCTTTAGGAGCGAATCGATTGGGCTTTTTTGTTTTCCCTTTTCCCGCTGTCCGCGCTACAGGGTAGCCACTACCATCGGGGCTAGTTAGAAATTGTCTTTTGTTTAATTTAAAAAACTTGTGAAGCAATCGCCTTAATATTCTCTGCTTTCCCCATAGAATAGTAATGTAATACAGGAATTCCGGCCGCTACTAGTTCTTTACTTTGTGCTATACACCACTCAACACCAATTTGCTTTACTTCATCATTGTCTTTGGCTTTGACCACTGCCATAATCAAATCATCGGGCAATTCAATACTAAAGCGATGCGGAATTAAGTTTAGTTGTTTCTTAGTGGCAATAGGTTTTAATCCAGGAATAATGGGAACGGTTATACCGGCTGCTCTACATTTTTCGACATAATCAAAGTATTTCTGATTGTCAAAAAACATTTGGGTAATGATGTATTCGGCACCATTTTTTATCTTTTGCTTTAAAAAATGAATGTCACTATCCAAACTAGGAGCTTCCATATGTTTCTCTGGATAACCCGCTACACCTATACAAAAATTAGTCATCGCCGAATTCTTCAAATCTTCATCTAAATAAATACCATTATTAAGGTTACTGATTTGAGTCACAAGTTCGGTAGCATATTGATTGCCTTCTTTTTCGGGATGAAAATAGGTCTCGGTTTTTAAGGCATCCCCTCGAAGAGCCACAACATTATCAATCCCTAAGAAATCAAGATCAATTAAAAGGTTCTCTGTATCTTCTTTGGTAAATCCTCCACACAAAATATGAGGTATAGCATCTACATTATATTTATTCTGAATACCGGCACAAATACCAACCGTTCCTGGTCGTTTCTTTACAATCTTCTTTTGCAACAATCCGCTTGGCAATTCTTTGTATTCATATTCCTCACGGTGATACGTCACATCAATAAAAGGCGGATTGAACTCCATCAACGGGTCAATACTATCAAAAATAGACTGAATGTTTTGTCCTTTTAACGGTGGTAAAATCTCAAAAGAAAATAAAGGTTTTCCTTTAGCGTTGCTTATATGTTCAGTTACTTTCATTTTAATCGGCTATATTTGGGTTGAGCCATTTGGCGGCTATTTCTATACTTATATTTCTTCTTTTAGCGTAGTCTTCTACTTGGTCGTTTTTGATTTTTCCTAAACCAAAATATTTACTTTCTGGATTCGCAAAATAATATCCAGAAACGGAAGATGCTGGCCACATCGCCATACTTTCCGTTAGCTTTACGCCTATTTCATGCTCTACATTTAATAATTTCCAGATGGTTGGTTTTTCCAAATGATCGGGACACGCAGGATAGCCTGGTGCCGGGCGTATTCCTTTGTATTCTTCATTAATCAAATCTTGATTCGATAAACTTTCATCCGAAGCATAGCCCCAGATTTCTTTACGAACTTTTAAATGTAAATATTCCGCAAAGGCTTCGGCTAATCTGTCACCTAATGCTTTCACTAAAATCGAATTATAATCGTCTAATTGTTTTTCAAATTCGGACGCTTTTTCATCAACACCAAAACCTGTTGTTACACAAAAACATCCTATATAATCTTGTTTTCCATTTTCCTTTGGAGCAATGAAATCGGCTAACGCAATGTTTGGAGCTCCTGCCGTTTTTTGAGATTGTTGACGTAAGGTTAAAAATTTATGATTCGTTCCCTGAATTTCAATATCGTCATCATTAATAGTATTCGCTGGAAAAATTCCAAGAATTCCTTTAGCAGTCAACCATTGCTCTGAAACAATTTGAGTTAACATTTTCTGTGCATCTGCAAATAAAGATGTGGCTTGTTCACCAACAACCTCATCGGTCAAAATTGCCGGATATTTCCCGTACAATTCCCACGAACTGAAAAAAGGAGTCCAGTCAATAAATTCGACTAGTTGCAACAATTCAACTTCTATAGTTTTTGTTCCGATAAAATTGGGTTTCACCGGCGTGAAGTTATTCCAATTTAATTGCAATTTATTTTTTCTTGCCTCTTCAATGGAATGGTAGTTTTTGTCTCTGCTTCTATTCAAATAACCGTCTCGCAATTTGTCATATTCGGCACGAACAGTTTTCGCGTATTCTACTTTAGTCTCGGCTTGAAGCAAATTACTTGCCACTGTTACCGCACGCGAAGCATCGTTTACATGTACAACCGTTTCCTTATATTCGGGTGCAATTTTCACAGCGGTATGCGCACGCGAAGTGGTGGCACCGCCAATCATGATAGGAATTTTGATATTGAGCTTATCCATTTCTTTGGCCAAATAGACCATTTCGTCAAGCGAAGGCGTAATCAATCCGCTTAGTCCAATTATATCTACATTGTGCTCAAGAGCAGCCGCTATAATTTTTTCAGGTGGTACCATTACTCCCAAATCAATGATCTCGAAATTATTACAACCTAAGACTACTGCTACTATATTTTTTCCAATATCGTGCACATCCCCTTTTACAGTTGCCATCAACACTTTTCCAGCAGAAGATGATTTTCCGTCTTTTTGGGCTTCGATGAAGGGTAATAAATAAGCTACTGCTTTTTTCATCACACGCGCTGACTTTACCACTTGAGGGAGAAACATTTTTCCGCTTCCGAACAAATCACCAACAACGTTCATTCCGGCCATCAAATTAATTTCGATCACATCAATGGCTTTTTCGGAAGTTGCTCTGGCTTCTTCTACGTCAATTTCTATAAATTCATCAATTCCTTTTACTAATGAATGTGTTAATCTTTCTTGTACCGAACCGTTTCTCCATTCTTGGATTGCTTTTTCATTGACTTTGAAATCGCCTTTAAAACTTTCGGCTAAGTCCAATAATCTTTCGGTGGCATCTTCTCTTCTATTCAAAAGAACATCTTCTACATGTTCCAAAAGAATCGCATCAATTTCATCATAAATCTCAAGCATTTCCGGGTTTACAATTCCCATCGTCATCCCATTTTTAATGGCGTGATATAGGAAAGCTGAATGCATGGCTTCACGTACTTTGTCATTCCCACGAAACGAAAACGAAACGTTACTCACACCACCAGAAACTCCGGCATAAGGAAGATTTTCTCGTATCCATTTGGTGGCTCTGAAAAAATCTAAAGCATTTAATTTATGCTCTTCCATTCCAGTTGCAACTGGGAAAATATTCGGGTCGAAGATGATGTCTTCAGCTGGGAAATGCACTTCATTCACCAAAATATCATAACTCCTTTTGCAGATTTCAATTCTACGTTCATAATTATCAGCTTGACCATCTTCATCAAAAGCCATTACGATTACAGCAGCTCCGTATCTTTTTATCAATTTGGCATGATGTACTAATGCTTCTTTTCCTTCTTTAAGTGAAATCGAATTCACGACGCCTTTACCCTGAATGACTTTCAGACCCGCTTCGATGATTTCCCATTTGGAACTATCAACCATTACTGGAACCCTTGCAATATCAGGTTCAGCCGCAATTAAGTTCAGGAATTTGGTCATAGCATACACGCCATCCAACATTCCTTCATCCATATTGATGTCGATGATTTGGGCTCCTCCTTCTACTTGATTTCGGGCAATATCAAGAGCTTCTTCGTATTTTTCTTCTTTGATTAAACGCAAAAATTTACGTGAACCAGTAACGTTCGTTCGTTCACCTACATTTATAAAGTTTGATTCCGGAGTAACTATCAATGGTTCTAATCCGGATAGTTTTAAATATTTATTTGCTTGCGCCATTATATCGTTTCTAAAATTTGTCTTGGCTTAAAATCTTTTGCAACATCTGCAATAGCTTTTATGTGCTCTGGTGTTGTGCCGCAGCAGCCTCCGATTATGTTGATTAAATTATCTTTTAAATATTCCTTGATTAAAGCTTGCATTTCTTCCGGAGTTTGGTCATATTGTCCGAAAGCATTGGGTAAACCAGCATTTGGATGAGCCGAAATATTGAGTTGTGTATTATGAGCCAAACGTTTTAAATACGGCTTCAATTGGTCGGCACCAAGGGCGCAATTAAATCCGATACTTAATAAATCGATGTGTGCGATGGAAATTAGAAAAGCTTCTACGGTTTGACCTGATAGTGTTCTTCCGGAAGCATCTGTAATCGTTCCAGAAACCATTACTGGTATATCAAGATTTCGTTCTTCTTTGACTTCTTCTATAGCGAATAAAGCTGCTTTTGCATTTAGTGTGTCGAAAATGGTTTCTACCAAAAGTACATCTACTCCACCGTCAATTAAGGCTTCTACTTGTTGTTTGTAGGCAATGCGCAAATCGTCAAAAGTTACGGCACGAAATCCTGGATCGTTTACATCTGGCGACATAGAAGCTGTTCTGTTCGTTGGTCCGATGGAACCAGCTACGAAACGTGGTCTATCGGTGAATTCATCGGCTACTTCTCTTGCTATTTTGGCGGATTCATAGTTTAGTTCGTAAACCAAATCTTCTAAATGATAATCGGCCATACCTATGGTTGTTCCTGAAAATGTATTGGTTTCAACAATATCTGCTCCGGCTTGAAAATACAAACGGTGCACTTGCTTTACAGCTTCAGGTTGTGTTATAGAAAGTAAATCGTTGTTCCCTTTTAGAGGGTGCGGGAAATCTTTGAACCGTTCTCCTCGGAAATCTTCTTCGGAGAAGTTATTGCGTTGTAGCATGGTTCCCATAGCTCCGTCGAGAACGAGAATCCTTTGTTGAATTGCTTCTTTAATTTTTGACATTATATTCCTATTACAAAAATGGATAACTAATTAGCCCCGATTGGCAGTGCTACCATGTAGCACAGAAAGCGGGAATATGGACTGCAAAAACACGCAAGCCATTCGCTCATGACTTCGACAAGCTCAGTCTGACATTATAGTATTGGTTATCATGAAAGTGAGAAGAATTCTCGGGGTTATCTGTATCTTTATTGAGATACTGAAACAAGTTCAGCATAAAGATTAGAATGTAGCACCTTCTTTTGGCAAAGGGTTGCTAAGCTTTCAACGGGTCTATTCCCTCCAGCTTTCGTGATAACGAACAATAAGTTTATGAACGGTACAAAGTAACGGCACAGAATTGGAATTTGCAAGGGAATTAAAAAAATAAAAACCTACAACGATGTAGTTGAATTTTAAAAAATAAAGGGGAATAATTTGCAATTCAATTAGATTTTATACATTTGCACACGAAAAATAAGAGGAGAAATTTGAACTGATTGCAACCTCTTTAAAAAATGCTAAAGCAGGATTCCTTCTTTAGCGTTTCGAACCCATTTTTCATTAATACAATTAACAATAAATTAAAATAGAGTTATGGCTTATTTATTTACGTCGGAGTCAGTGAGTGAAGGACATCCAGACAAAGTTGCTGACCAAATTTCTGATGCTTTAATCGACAATTTTTTGGCTTTTGATGCTGATTCTAAAGTTGCTTGTGAAACTTTAGTAACTACAGGTCAAGTTATTTTGGCTGGCGAAGTAAAATCGACTACGTATCTTGATGTACAACAAATTGCAAGAGAAGTAATCCGAAAAATTGGGTATACCAAAAGTGAATATATGTTTGAAGCTGATTCTTGTGGGGTTTTATCAGCCATTCATGAGCAATCTGCTGACATCAATCAAGGGGTTGATAGAGCTAGTAAAGAAGAACAAGGTGCGGGTGACCAAGGAATGATGTTTGGTTATGCCACCAATGAAACTGAAAACTACATGCCGTTAGCTTTGGATTTATCGCATGCGTTATTGATTGAATTGGCTAATTTAAGAAGAGAAAATAACGAAATTAAATACTTACGTCCTGATGCCAAATCGCAAGTTACTTTAGAGTATTCTGACGACAACAAACCAGTTCGTATCGATGCTATTGTAATTTCAACACAGCATGATGATTTTGCAGCTGAAGCTGAAATGTTGGCTAAAATTAAAAGCGATTTGATTTCGATTTTGATTCCGAGAATTAAAGCTAAATATCCTCAATATGCTCATTTATTTAATGATAATATTACGTATCACATTAACCCAACCGGTAAATTTGTTATTGGTGGTCCACATGGAGATACTGGATTAACAGGTAGAAAAATTATTGTAGACACATACGGTGGAAAAGGAGCTCACGGTGGTGGTGCATTCTCTGGAAAAGACCCAAGTAAAGTGGATCGTTCTGCTGCCTATGCAACTCGACATATTGCTAAAAACTTAGTAGCAGCTGGATTGTGTGACGAAGTATTGGTTCAAGTTTCTTATGCAATTGGAGTGGCAAAACCAACATCTATTAATGTAGTTACTTATGGTACTTCAAAAGTGAATATGACTGATGGAGAAATCAGTAAAGTAGTGGAAAATGTTTTTGACATGAGACCATACTTCATTGAACAACGTTTGAAATTGAGAAACCCTATTTATAGCGAAACTGCTGCTTATGGTCACATGGGAAGAACACCAGAAAAGGTTACTAAGACTTTCCAATTACCAAATGGTTCACCAAAAACAGTAATTGTTGAGTTATTTACTTGGGAGAAATTAGATTTCGTAGATAAAGTAAAAGCCGCTTTCGGATTGTAAAATTCAGAAACTTTTTGACATAAAAAATCCCGCTTTTGCGGGATTTTTTGTTACCTATAAATTATATTTTAAAGTAAAAATCAAGTAGCGTGGCTGAATTTTATATTGTGAAGTTGAAATCCTAATTTGACTAAAGTTATCATCATTTAAAGAAGTAGTGTTTAACAAATTAGTTCCTGAGATTTTAAATTCCCAATGACTGTCTTTGGTTTTTTGGTAAATTAAACTGGCCGATAGAAAATCATACTCATTTTCAATTGTTTTATCATTGTTGTAATAATGGTAAAATTCATACTCGGATACAAAAGAAAAGCTTTTAGCAAAATAATAATCTAATCTTAGATAAGGCTTATCAGTAAAAAATTTATTTTTTTGATAATCATTAACCGTATACTCATAACCTAGTTCAATGTTAGGTAATTCTTTAAAATTTGTTGAAAATTCTATAGAATAATTTTGAGTAAAACTTTCATTAGAAATAGCTTCATTTAAAGTAGACACTGGGTTTTTTTGTATGTTATTAAATTTTGACCAATTTATATTAGCCTTTATTGAAGCCTTATAGTATTTATAAAAAGACCTCCCATAATTCCCCATAGCAAAAAAACTTTCATCGGCAACATTTGAGTTAATAGGTGATGATGTTTGGTTTACCCCATCAAAACTAAAAATTGACTTTACGGCATCAATAGTTCTTGAATAGGTTACGTTGGCAAAAATATTTTCGAAATTAAACATGTTGTATTTGAAATAGCGCAATGAATGCGTTTGACTAGTTGAATTTTGCAAGCCCCTATTCCCTTTTGACAAATTGTTATAACTATTAAAGACATAGCCTTCTGCAATTTTACTGATATCGGTAAAATTATTGGTGTAACTAAAATTATAGGTTAATGTTTCTGCTTTTTTAATTTGGTATAACACAAATAAATCAGGTAATATTCTTGTGAAATCTGAATTAAAATTTTCTCCAAGTTGTTTGTTATTCATCGAATAAGTATGCAAACTTACTCCTGGAGTTACTGTGAATTTTCCGGAAAGCATTTTATAGTGCAATCCGAGAAAAGCATCATTAAAACGATAACTCACATCATTTACATTAGAAGCATCGGTTAAATTATTGACCAACTGATTGTCTAATATTTGGTAAATTGATGAATTAAAACTTTGATACGAGTAAGTATTTCCTGTTGTTATATTGATATTACTTTTGGGTGTTACCATGTAGTAATAATCTAATTTAGTATCTAGTTTATTCGTTTTTACGTAACGATTTTGATTGATATTATTTCTATTTTGATCTATATTATAATCAATTAAATTGAAGGGTCTTAACGCTAAATTAGCATTGTAAAATGGGTCTTCATCTTGATATAAATATTGTGTTTCTAAAGCAAATACACTTTTCTCAGATGCGTTGTAATAGAAACTTAAATTTTGATTAATAGTGTTGGGTGCCTGCTTTTTGGCCGTATAAATATCCTCAGGATTAGCAATATTACTTACAGTTCTAATTATTGAATTATCTTCTTCTTGCTTAGAAATTTTGCCCAACAAATCATAATCCATTTGAAAATTTGAATTAGGTTTATATACCGAACTCAATTTGAAAAGGCCTAAATTATTTTTTTGATGTGAAACCTCGTTTTTATTTTCAGTAATTCCAATTTCTGAAGAATTAGGTTTTAAAAAACTAGTTTTTGTAATTGTTTCTGTATCAGTAATGGCACTTGAGAATATACCAAATCCACTTATACTTAATGTTTTTGTGGGATTATATGAAAAATTAGTGGCGCCAAATTTTGTGTTAATTTCTTTGGCTCTATCATTTCGAAGTAGTGAAATACCCAAATCGTTTGAAGAAACATTAAAGTTAGATCCTCCCTTTGACATCATCTTTTTAAATCCTCCTGTCATATTGAAAAAATCTTTCATGGTTAATGGAAGCTCTCCAATATCATTGAAATTACTAATTATATTGACACTGTATTTTGGGCTATAATAAAATAATTTTGGGTTTACTACATAGCGATCCCATTTGTTGTCAGGACCAAATCCACCGCCAGCATTGACATCTCCAAACCAAAAGTTTTTCTTTCCTTCTTTCAGCTTGATATTCATGGCTATATTATCCTGATTATTTTCAACGCCTTTCAATATTGAGTTTTCGTTGTAATTTCGTAAAACTTGCACTTTATCAATGGCGTCAGCAGGAATGTTTTTAACCCCTAGCTTTGTATCTCCATCAAAAAAATCCTTCCCTTCTACCATCAGTTTGGACACTTTTTTTCCTTCCACTTCTATTTCTCCATCGGCGTTAACTTCTACACCTGGTAGTTTTTTTAGAACATCCTCTAGCTTTCTTTCTGTACCTGTTTTAAATGAATCGGCATTATAAACAATGGTATCTCCTTTGATAGAAACGGGCATTTCTCGAACTATCTCAACGCCTTCTAATTCAATCCCACCGTTTTCCATGGTGATGTTTTGAGTAATATTTTCAGCTAGTGTAGTAAGTGAAATTTCTTTGTTCTTCATTCCAAGGTAACTTAGTTTAATAACATAAGTTGAATTAGGTTTCAGATTTAAAACAAACCTACCTTTATCATTAGTAATAGCATAAGAGTCCATGTTCTTGGTTCCTAAATTGGTTGCCATGATATTCGCCATTTCAAGTGGTGCTTTATTGGAGTCTTGAATTATCCCTTCAAAACGAATATTTTGAGAAAAAGATATTGAGGTAAAAAATAATAGAAAAAGTGTAATTTGTTTCATGAAAGTTTTGTTGAAAATTAATGCCCCATTCTGAATTCCATTCTTTTTCCGTCGCCACCATTACCATCATACATTTGACGCATTTCTTCCATTTTTTTTACTACCGTTTCATCATATTCTTTTTGAGAAACTACTTTACCATTATTTGACGGCTTAATATCTACTTTATCTTTTAAATTTAATACCACTTTAGAACACAAAATAGTGGTTTTACCATCATTGACTTCAAGAATTAAACCTGGCAATCCCCAATAATTTTCTGGTCCTTGGTTAACAGGTATTTCGGGAGTGTACCATGCTGTGATAGTAATTTCTTTTGGCATTTCAATGTCATCCATGAAGTTGGTCTTCTTTTCACTGTTGTCATTTTTGGCAACATCCTCTTTTTTGTCCCCTTCTTTTTTATCCTCTCCCTTCTTTGGTCTAAAATTTCTAAAATCAGATTGGCTTACCGGACGAACAGCTGTGGCTTTAAAACAATTGTATCCTCCTATTACTCTGGTTTCCGACTCCATTTTCCAATTTAATTTAGGTAATGAATCTTTTACCAAAAACTCTTTACCCATAAACTCTTTATCTACAATATAGTTTTTATCTTTTACATTTTTATAAAAAGTTCCACCGCCGCCCATCATAGAAGTCATCATTCTAAAACCGCCTTGTTGTCCTCCAGGAGCTTCTAATTTTTCTTCTTCTTTGTATATTGAAGCCGATTTATCGAAATTCAAAATAAATGTTTTTTCGAACATTTTTTTCATGCGTTCTTCAATCATCTTCTGCATCTCGGGAGTCATTTCTTTATTCCCATTAAAACGATTTTTAAAATCAGATGTACTTGTTTTTGATTCATAAACAGCCATACCTTGAAAATCTTTTTGAGCATTGGAAGCAACAAAAGTCAAAATAAACAAAGCGGTGAAAATTATTTTTCTCATGGTTAAAATTTTTAAAAAAACAAATATGACGATTCATATCTAAATTTGCTACAAAATTTTTGTTAAAAAAAAATTACAGCCCTAATCCTCTTGCTATTATTTTTAGCCAATGACTGATATCGTCACTATATCACTCCACTGCCCTAAGGTTTCATCCCCCACCAGATACATCGCCCTATATTTTCATACGGCACTGCTACCCGAAGGCGGCATAACCGATTTATCGATATAATTGGCGCGAAGGCTTTTATCAAGCTTTATAAATCCGTTGCCCGTATCTTTTTCTATCACTATGCCGTCATAGTTTCCTTTTTTCCAGTCAAGGTTTACGATACCCGCACGTATAACTGCCTTTAGATAGGGTTTTGCATTCTCGGCATCCCATTTTGGTGGCGGTGTATAGACTATTCCCAAATTATGCCCAATACCAGTGTTGTATTGCGGATGTGCTTTAATGCGACTTACCATGGTAGCAAAGCGTGTTACTATGCCCGGAGTCACTTCTTGGGGAGCAGTTTATAATACTAGAGGTTTTGGAGTAATGACCATTTTAGCATTTATTTTTTCGGTGAGGAGTTCTGTCTTAAAAGCGGTCCATTGTTTTTGGCCTGTTGCCATTTTGGTGTAGCTGTTAACTACCCAGGCAAAGTAGGCTGCATCCTGCTGTACTGCTGTTACTTCATTGGCGGTAAAACCAAAAGTAGTGGCATAACTGTTAATTTTTGAAGCAAAGTTTACGAGTTGTAATGCTAATTTTACGTGATTGTTCTCTAAATAGGATTTCATATCGTTTTCATTTTAAAGCTATTGTAACTAGGTAAAATTTTACAACTTCTGTGCCAAAATTATTTTGGAGCGCTCCAAAATAAATAGCGAAGGCTCAATAAATGTTTTAGAGTATTCTAAAATAAATAGTGACCGCTCCAAAATAAATATAGAGGGCTCTAAAAATATTTGGAGGGGTTAAAAATAATTGCTGAAGGATGCCGTGTCGTATTTTCCTACTAAAAAAGAAACTTGTAAGGGTACTATGATTTTTAGTATATTTGAGTATATATACAAGTTAGCGGTAATGTCTAAACACGTATAGCTTTTCAAATACAATAAATGAAAAAAGTAATTCTCTTATTAATATTTGTTTTAACTATTAACTCTTGTGCTTTTAATTTAGAAAAGGACAATTATAGCTTCAACAATTTTGAGGAAACTCCCCTTTGGGAACTTGCCCAAGCAGTAAGAGCAGACGACGTAAATGAAGTCAAGGAAATTCTAAAAAATAAAAAAACAAAAGTTGATTTAAAAGACCCCATTTATAATCAGACACTATTGGCATTGGCAATTCAAAATAAAAAGAAAAATGCTTTTTTAGAATTACTAAAAGCGGGTGCTAATCCAAATCTATTAGTTGGAGAAAAAGATGCAACTCCTTTTATATATGGTATTCAAAACGTAAATAATTGTAATTTATTTTATGTTGAAACAATGCTAAAATATGGAGCAAATCCAAATTTAGAAATAAAAAACCCTAATCCTGAACATGTGTTTTTTAACAGCTTCCCATTATTTGTAGCTATGGGAAATCATACACACTATTGTTTGGATTTAATCAAATTGTTGGTTGACAATGGAGCTAATATTAATTGTTGCTATAAGCAATCATATTCAAATTATTGCGAAGGTGTAATTGGGGTTTCACTGACTTACAATGATATGGAATCGTTAAGATATTTTGTCATTGAAAAAAAAATAACCATACCAGACACCGTTATTATTATTGGAGAAATGAACAAATCAACACAGAAGGCATATGGATTAAAGGATGTGTTAAATTTAAAGGAATATTCATATGAGGATTTTAAATCAGACAGTAAACTTGTGAATAGGGCTAAATCAAGAAAAGCCAGAAATGAAATATTAGATTATTTAGATAAAAATAAAAAATAAAAAACACTACCGCTAACAGCGGTTTGTAGCAACCGAGAGATTAACGCTTCTGTATTCTCTAGTATAGCCTACTCCTGATTTCGCTTTTTCTCCCTAAACTCCAAACGGGAAAAAAAAATAATGAAAATTGAATCGGTTTGCCTAAATTAGCACTATGATGAGAACTGTTTTATCTTTTATACTGCTAGTAACCTGTTCGCTTAGTTTTTGCCAAAAACCAAAACTAAAGACTATCGCTGTAAGCTCGGAAGAAATGGAGAACAAAACCTATATTGGTTTTGACGGATTGGGCAATAATTATTACATCAAAGACAATGTCTTTATCAAACAAGACGCTAAACAAAAATGGGAATATAAGAATATTGCTTTAGGTAAAATAACCTCTGTTGATTATATCAATCCGCTACAAATAGTGGTTTTTTATGAAGATTT
>CANJDA010000014.1 GCA_947472705.1 Flavobacteriaceae bacterium | reverse complement strand
GCTACTGACGCTGCTGCTACTGATTCAACTGCTGTTGAAGCTGTTGATACTGCTGCTGCTCCTGCTGCTGATACAACTGCTGCTCCTGCTGCTGACACAACTGCTGCTAAAGCAGAAGCTGCTCCAGCTGCTGCTCCAGCTGCTCCAGCAAAAAAATAATTAGTAAACACTAATTATTTTAAAAGATTTAAAGCCACGCAATGCGTGGCTTTCTTTTTATAATAAATTCTAGCAAACTGGATCCAATAAAAAAAAGCCTCAAACAATTAAGTTTGAGGCTTTTGTACTCAAGGCGGGACTTGAACCCGCACGAACATTGCTGTTCACTGGATTTTAAGTCCAGCGTGTCTACCAATTTCACCACTCGAGCATATAGGCGTTGAGCGAAAAACGGGGCTCGAACCCGCGACCTCGACCTTGGCAAGGTCGCGCTCTACCAACTGAGCTATTTTCGCAATTCGTTTTATAAAAGAACAAGCAACTTGTGCTTTAATGCGGATGCAAATGTAATATTAAAATTGAATAATACAAACCTTTTTTTGAAAAAAACTTTTTGAAAAATCTAATTCGTTGATTAGTAAAATCAAGCAATGAACATTATTTTTTTAACAACATTCTTTTCAGTTCATTTAACTTCATTAAAGCTTCTACGGGAGTCAAAGTATTAATATCTAAATTCAATATATCTTCCCGAATTTCTTCCAATAAAGGATCATCCATATTGAAAATATTAAGTTGCATTTCATCTTTAGAAGATTTAATCGTATTAAGAGCATCACTAGAATGATTTTTTTCTAACTTCTTTAAAAGTTTTTGTGCTTTTTGAATTACCATCTGTGGCATACCAGCCATTTTTGCGACATGAATACCAAAGCTGTGAGCACTTCCACCTTTTACTAATTTTCTAATAAACAGAACAGTATCCTTAAGTTCTTTTACCGAAACATTATAATTCTGTATTCTAGGCAGTAATTCACTCATTTCATTCAATTCATGATAATGAGTAGCAAATAACGTTTTTGGTCGAGCTGGATTTTCATGTAAAAACTCGGCTATTGCCCATGCTATTGAAATTCCATCATACGTGCTAGTACCTCTACCAATTTCATCTAATAACACCAAACTTCTATCGGAAATATTATTAAGAATAGAAGCAGTTTCATTCATTTCCACCATAAAAGTAGATTCACCCATTGAAATGTTATCGCTAGCACCAACTCGAGTAAATATTTTATCTACTACTCCCATCCTTACTTTTTCAGCTGGCACAAAACTTCCCATTTGTGCCAATAACACAATCAATGCTGTTTGTCTTAAAATAGCTGATTTACCAGACATATTTGGTCCTGTAATCATAATCAGTTGCTGAGTATCCCTATCTAGAAAAACATCATTAGCAACATAAGGAACACCAACAGGCAGTTGTTTTTCGATGACTGGGTGGCGACCATTAGTGATTTCTAATTCGAAAGTATCATCTAAAATTGGGCAAACGTAGTTATTCTCTATCGCTAATTGTGCAAATGACATTAAGCAATCTAATTGCGCTACCAAATTGGCATTCAACTGCACAGGTTTAATATAGGTTCCAATCCAAATCACTAATTGTTCGAACAGTTGGCTTTCAATCTGATGTATTTTCTCTTCGGCTCCTAATATTTTTGTCTCGTATTCTTTTAACTCCTCGGTGATATAACGTTCTGCATTTACTAAAGTTTGCTTTCTAATCCATTCTGCCGGAACTTTATCTTTATGGGTGTTTCTAACTTCTATATAGTAGCCAAACACATTATTAAAAGAAATTTTTAATGAAGAAATTCCAGTTCTTTCAGATTCTCTTTTTTCTATACCTTCCAAAAACTCTTTTCCAGAGAATGCAATGTTTCGCAATTCATCCAATTCTACATGAACTCCTGTTGCAATTGCATTGCCTTTTGCGATGGCTACTGGCGCCTCTTGATTAAGAGTGGTTTTTATTTTTTCACGCAATAAATCACAAGCGTGTAAGCTATCGCCAATAACACGAACCTCTTCTTGTTTGCTTTCTAATGCAATTGATTTAATCGGAATAATAGCATCTAATGATTCTTTTAAATAAATTACTTCGCGTGGTGAAATTTTTCCTGTTGCGACTTTTGATATCAAACGCTCTAAATCAGATATTTGCTTGATTTGATATTGAATGTTTTGAAGGATTTCTTGATTTTCTTTTAAATAAGAAACCACTTCATGTCGGCTTCTTATCTTATCGCTATCTTTTAATGGTAAAGCCAACCAACGTTTCAACAATCTAGATCCCATAGGAGATAGTGTTCTATCAATAACATCCAAAAGGGTTACAGCATTTTGAGAAACGCTATGATACAATTCTAAATTTCGGATCGTAAAACGATCCATCCACACATAAGCATCTTCGGCTATGCGTTGAATGTTTGTTATGTGTTGTATTTTGTTATGTTGAGTTTCTGATAAATAATATAAAATTGCTCCAGATGCAATAATCCCGTCTGCTAATTCATCAATACCAAAACCTTTTAGGGATTTTGTTTGAAAATGATTCATTAAGGTTTCCTGAGCATAATCTTCTTTATATACCCAATCTTCTATATAAAATACATTAAAATCTTCACCAAAAATTTCTTTGAATTGTGCTTTATTATTCTTTTGAATCAAAATTTCACTTGGAACAAAATTCTGCAACAATTTATCAATGTACTCCTCATTGCCTTGTGCCGTTAAAAATTCACCGGTAGAAACGTCTAAGAAAGCAATACCTAATTGCCTTTTTCCAAAATAAATTGATGCCAAAAAATTATTTGATTTTGAATGCAAGACCTCATCATTCATCGCGACTCCTGGAGTTACTAATTCAGTAACACCACGTTTTACAATTGTTTTGGTCATTTTCGGATCTTCTAATTGATCGCAAATAGCCACTCTTAGTCCAGCTTTAACCAATTTTGGCAAATAAGTATTCAAAGAATGATGTGGAAATCCAGCTAATGCCGTCTCTGTCTCTGAGCCAGCACCCCTTTTTGTCAAAACTATTCCAAGAATCTTGGACGCTCTAACTGCATCTTCACCAAATGTTTCATAAAAATCTCCTACTCTAAACAACAAACACGCATCGGGATATTTTCTTTTTATCTCGTTGTATTGTTTCATTAAAGGAGTTTCCTTGGCTTGATTTTCTTTGGCTGACAATGGGTTCCGTTTTATATTTATGAGAAAGCGAATTTAAAATATTTTGCCGTGAATAGTTCGCTGAAAAAAAATTAATTTAATATTAAGATAAAAAAAACACGATGGTTTTATTTTTTAGATAGATTTGCTTCATAAACTTTAAAACTTTAAAAAATGAAAAGAATAATTTTATTAGCTGCTATTACTGTTTTTGGTGTTACAGCTTCAAACGCTCAAGCTAAAAAAGCTCCTGCAAAAAAAGAAACTCCAGCTAAAGTAGAAACTCCTAAAGTTGACGGAGCTGGGATGGTTTACGAAAATGAAACTATCGATTACGGTACTATTCAACACAATGCAGAAGGAACAAGAGAATTCGTTCTTACTAACAACGGAAACAAACCGTTAGTTATTGAAAGCACTCAAGGATCATGTGGTTGTACAGTACCAACTAAACCTGAAAAACCAATCCAACCAGGAGAAAAAGGTGTTATTAAAGTACACTATGCTACAGACAGAGTAGGTCAATTTACTAAAACTGTAACTGTAAAATCTAACGCTGTTGGTCAAGAAACTAAAGTTCTTACAATCAAAGGAAACGTATTACCAGATGCTCCAGCTGAAGGAACTGCTCCAACGAAAAGCTAATTATAAGTAATTATAAATTCAGAAAAGTCCCGATTCATTCGGGATTTTTTTTTTGAATATCTTTGCCACTCAAGACCGATAGGTCAAACTTTATATAATAAAAGAAAGTAATGCGAAAGCTCGAAAATAAAGAATTGCAAAGAAAATCGGTTACCGATTTTAAAGAAGCCGAAAAAACGTCAATCATTATTATTCTTGATGATATCAGAAGCCTACACAACATAGGTTCCGTATTTCGTACTGCCGATGCTTTTTTGATTGAAAAAATTTATTTATGTGGCATCACTGCAGTTCCTCCCAATAAGGAAATCCACAAAACGGCATTGGGAGCTACAGAAACCGTAGTTTGGGAATATCAGAAAGAAGTTACTGATGTAATCGAAATGTTGAAAATAGAAAACTATTCGGTTTTTGCCATAGAACAAGTTGAGAATGCTATTTTTCTTCAAGACTTTACTATTGATAAAACCAAAAAATATGCTTTAGTTTTTGGGAACGAGGTGTATGGTGTTTCCCAAAAAGCCATCGAAATATGTGAGGGATCTATTGAAATACCACAATTGGGAACCAAACACTCCTTAAATATTTCGGTAAGTGCAGGAATTGTGGTTTGGGATTTGTTTCAAAAAATGAACTACTAATTAGAAATTTTATTTCGTATTTCTTCTAAAACAAAAACATAATCGTCTTGTTGATTCAAGAAATCTCTGTTGGTCACATCAATAATTAACACATTCAAGTCCTTTTGAGATTTGATGTAATCCAAATAACCGCTATTAATTTTTTCTAAATACTCCGCTGGAATTTCCTGTTCATAGCTTCTCCCTCGTTCTTTAATGTTTTTCAAAAGACGTTCGGTACTTTGATATAAATAAATATACAAATCGGGCTTCGGCATTTCTTTGTATATAATATCAAACATAGTTTTGTATAATCGAAATTCATCTTCAGCCAAAGTAACTTTAGCAAAAATCAAGGATTTAAAAATATGATAATCGGCAACGATGAAGTCTTTAAACAAATCAAACTGCGCTAAATCATCAGATATTTGTTGGTACCTATCAGCCAAAAAAGACATTTCCAACGGAAAGGCATACCGACTTTGATCTTCATAAAACTTGGGCAAAAACGGGTTATCGGCAAATCGTTCTAAAACTGTTTTTGCATTAAAATCTTCGGCCAATTTATTGGTTAAAGTTGTTTTCCCTGCTCCTATATTCCCTTCTATCGCAATATAATTAAAGTGGTCTAACTTGATTTTTGCAATAGGAATTTCAAGATTTTGAACCACCTTACAATTACTTTTATCTTCTGAAAGCACCAACAATTCATGTAAATATTTTTGCAAAATTGGGTGACGCCAATCTAAATTCAAATCTTTCATTGGCAACAAAACAAAAAGTCTGTTTTGCATTTCGGGATGGGGCACTTGTAACTTATCAGAAGCAATAATTTCTTCATCAAAAGCAATTACATCTATATCGATAATTCGGGCTTGATAACCTTCTTTGTCTTCTCGAATTCTTCCCAAAGCCTCTTCAAGCAGCAACACTTCTTCCAAAATTTGATGCGCTGATTTATGGGTATTCATAATCACAGCACAATTGTAAAAATTCTCGCTTTCAAAACCCCATGAGGGTGTTTCATAAAGTTTAGAAACTCTAATTATTGTTCCAATTTCATTATGCAAACTAACTAAGCAACGCTCTATGTTTTCGAGACGATTACCTTGATTGGTGCCTAATGATAAAATGACTTGATGCTGCTTTTTCATGGAAGCACAAATTAACTAAAACTATTTTAGAATAAAAGCAAAAACCAACAGACTGTTAATAACATTTTCTCAACAGTTGATAGCCTTTAAAATCATAAAACTTCTATAAATAATACTGCTTCTATCACCAAAAGGCATTATTTTTGCTAAACCGAAGCGTAACTAAATCTATCTTATCATGTTAAAGAAAATCTTGAAAATTGTTGGAATCGTTTTATTGTTGTTAGTTGTTTCAGCATTCGCCATTCCGTATTTCTTTAAAGATCAAATCAAAGCTAAAATTTTGACCGCCATCAATGAAAAAGTGGACGCCAAAGTAGCTTTCGCCGATGCCGATTTGAGTTTGTTTAAAAACTTCCCTAACGCAAGTGTAACGGTTGAAAAGCTTTCTATTATTAACAAAGCTCCTTTTGCCGGAGATACTTTGGTAGCCTTTGACGAATTGAATTTAAAAATGTCTATCAAAGAATTATTCAAAGGCGATAACGAACCCATGAATATTGATGGGATTTCTTCTAAAAACGGTTTGATTAATATCATATTCAACAAAGATGGTGTTGGAAATTTTGACATCGCATTGAAAGATAAAGGCAAAGAAGATGACAGCAAAAGCAAACCACTTTCACTTAAAATAAAAGAATACTCTGTTGAGAATTTCAAGTTCAAATACTACGATGAAAAGTCAAAAATTAAAATGGTTTTAGACAGTATCAATCATGAAGGAACTGGAGATTTCGCTGCTTCAAAATTGGATTTAGTTACTAAAACTACCACAAAAGTTTCTCTTGACATGGACAAAGTAAACTATATGAATAATGTAGCCGTGTCATTAGATGCTATTTTAGGTATTGACTTAGAAAATAGCAAATATACTTTTAAAGAAAACAAAGCTAAGATTAACGAATTGCCATTAGAATTTGATGGCTATATACAAATGGTTGATGCGGGTCAAAATTATGATTTGACTTTTAAAACGCCAACCTCATCATTTAAAAACTTCTTAGGATTAATTCCCGCTAAATATTCAAGCAACTTGAAAGAGGTAAAAACCAATGGTGATTTTACAGTCTCTGGTTTTGCAAAGGGTCAACTTTCAGACACTACAGTTCCTAAATTCAGTATTGCTATTGCTTCTAATAATGCTTCGTTTCAATATCCAAACTTACCTAAATCGGTACAAAAAATTATTATCGATACCAAAATCATAAACGAGACTGGTTTAATGAATGACACTTATGTAAACTTAGACAAGCTATCATTTCAAATTGATCAAGATGTTTTTAATGCTAAAGCCAATATTAGAAACATCGCTACAAATGCCTTAGTGAATGCCGCTTTAAAAGGAACTATAAACTTAGGGAATTTAACCAAAGCTTATCCGGTAAAATTAGACAAACCGTTAACTGGAATTTTAAAAGCTGATGTGACTACAGAATTTGATATGCAATCAGTTGAAAAAAGTGATTATGCTCGAATCAAAAATGCTGGCACGATTGACTTAACTGGTTTTAATTATACTGATGAAAACGGCAAAACTATGAAAATAAATAGAGCCTTAGTTTCATTTGACCCTAGCAGAGTGAACCTCAAACAATTCAACGCCACTACTGGTAAAAGTGATTTAGCTGTAAATGGTGTTTTGGAAAATTTCTATGGCTTTGCCTTTAAAAATCAAGAGTTAAAAGGAAACTTCAATCTGAGTTCGAATCAATTGGCCGTAAACGATTTTATGACCACAGAAACGGCTGCAAAAAAAGATACCAAAGCTAGCGAACCAATGAAAATACCAGCTTTCCTAAACTGTAGTTTAACCGCCAAAGCCAATACGGTTTTGTATGACAATCTAACCTTAAAAGAGGTTTCGGGTAAAATCATAATCAAAGATCAAAAAGTAACAATTCAAAATGGGAAGACGAACATTTTTGGAGGCTCTATAGGATTCAACGGTGATGTTTCAACCAAAGAAAAGATTTCGAAATTCAACATGGATTTAGGATTGAACGGTGTTGACATTGCGCAAACGTTTACTCAATTGGATATGATGAAAAAGATTGCGCCGATTGCTGGAGTTATTAATGGAAAACTTAATTCCAAAATCAAAGTTTCGGGGAATATGAAAGACAAAGAAATGACTCCCGATTTAAACAGTTTATCAGGTGATTTATTAGGACAATTACTTTCGACTACAGTAAATGCAAACAATTCGACTATGCTTACTGCTTTGGATGACAAATTAAACTTTGTGGATTTGAAAAAGTTAAACCTCAACGATTTGAAAGCAGCTTTAACATTTAAAGATGGAAAGGTTACTATTAAACCTTTGGACATCAAATACCAAGACATCAAAGTAACTTTTGGCGGAACACACGGTTTTGATCAAAACATGAATTACAACGTGAAGTTGGATGTGCCTGCTAAATATTTAGGAACAGAAGCCAATGCTTTATTGGCAAAATTATCACCAGCTGATGCCAAAAAAGTAGAAAATGTTCCAATTAATGCTATACTTACTGGTAATTTCAGTAATCCTAAAGTATCTACTGACATGAAACAAGCCACAACTGCTTTAGTTACAAGTTTGGTTAAACAACAAAAAGACAAATTAGTAAATCAAGGTGCTAACTCCGTCAAAGACATTATCAATAACAACACCAAATCAAAAGACACTACCAAAACAAAAAACACCGTGAATCAAGCAAAAGATTTGCTAAACGGTTTGTTCAATAAAAAGAAAACACCTTAAAAATTAAAACCCCTTTATCAAAGGGGTTTCTTTTTAAATATTAATTTTAACCACATAGCCTTCAAAGGTGCGGACGTTAAAAACCGTTCCATCTTCAAACATCAAATATTGTCCTTTAACACCCGTTAACTTTCCTGAAAAGTTAGGCAATTTGTCTAAATTTAAACTGTTTACTTTGCTTGGGTATTGTAATACTGGATAATGCAACTCATATAAATCTTCCTTATCAGGATAGTAAAACTCCTGAACCTCTTTTGGAATTAAGTATTTCAAACTTGCTTTTTCTTTTAACAAATCTACTTGAGGCACATCATTTTTGAGCATTTTTTGCCAATTGGTTTTATCAGCATAATGGCTTTTTAAAGCTACTTCTGTTATTCCAGCCAAGTAACGATTAGGAACTTCAACAATCGGAATGGCTTGAATAGCTCCTTGATCAATCCAACGAGTGGGCACTTGTGTTTTACGTGTTACCCCTACTTTCACTTCGCTTGATAAAGCCAAATAAACAATATGGGGTTGCAATTGCACTCTCTTTTCATATTCTAAATCGCGATCTTCAATATCAAGATGTGCCGTACTTAATTCGGGTTTCATAATCCAATCACCAGCCGCTGCACTACTCATGAAACAGTCGTAGCAAAAACCTTGACGGAAAATCTTTTTCTTTTTCCCGCAATTCAAACATTGGTAACCCACAAAATTAATTTCGAGTGATTTGTCTAACAATTGATTCAAACTCAAAAAACTATTCTCAAATACCAAATAGTATTGAATTGGATTCGAATGTTCCGTTTGCATTTTGGTTAATACCCCTTCGTAAGTCATGTCTTATTTTTAAGATTATTTCCTATATTTGGTAAAGTTATACATCATAAATCAATTATGCCAATCCCATTAATCAATTCTATCGCATCTTGGGTTTTGAAACAACGCATTCATCAAATTGAGTTGTTTTTAAAATATCCGCATGAAGTGCAAGAAGAACTGATGATGAACTTAATTCGCTCATCAGAAGAAACGGTGATTGGACAGAAATACGATTTTGGCAGCATCAAATCCTATAAAACTTTTTCCGAAAGGATTCCTGTATCAACTTATGAAGATTTGGAACCCATGATTGAATTGACAAGAAAGGGAGCGCAAAATGTATTTTGGAATACACCTATTAAATGGTTTGCAAAATCAAGCGGAACAACCAATGCTAAGAGCAAATTCATTCCGGTAAGCAATGAAGCTTTAGAGGACTGTCACTACAAAGGCAGTAAAGATTTGTTATGCATGTACTTGAACAACAACGAAAACTCTGAAATGTTTTTGGGAAAAAGTTTGCGTCTTGGTGGCAGCTCACAGATATACGAAAACAACAATACCTACTTTGGCGATTTATCGGCGATACTGATTGAAAATATGCCTATTTGGGCTGAATTTAGCAGTACACCCAGTAGTAAAACATCATTAATGAGTGAATGGGAAACCAAATTAACAGCCATTATCAACGAAACCAAAACTGAAAATGTAACCAGTTTTGCTGGCGTGCCATCTTGGATGTTGGTCTTATTAAATCGAATTATGTCAGAAACTGGCAAAGACAATTTATTTGATTTATGGCCCAATCTTGAAGTATACTTTCATGGTGGTGTAAGTTTTGAACCTTATCGCGAGCAGTACCAAAAGATATTGCCGTCCAACAGTTTTAAGTATTATGAAATCTACAATGCTTCCGAAGGCTTTTTTGCTATTCAAGATTTAAATTATTCTAATGATTTATTACTGATGTTGGATTATGGGATTTTCTATGAATTCATTCCGATGGACACCTTTGGCACACCAAATCAAAAAGTTATCCGATTGGCAGATGTAGAATTATTTAAAAATTACGCTGTAGTCATTACTACCAATGCTGGCCTTTGGCGGTATTTAATTGGTGATACTGTCCGATTTACTTCTTTAAGTCCGTATCGTATTCGCGTGTCTGGAAGAACAAAACATTATATTAATGTGTTTGGTGAAGAACTGATGGTAGAAAATACCGATTTGGCTTTGTCTAAAACCTGTTCCGCTTTAAACTGTGAAGTTAAAGATTATACTGTGGCTCCCGTTTTTATGAAAGATAAAGAAAAAGGAGCTCACGAATGGATGATAGAATTCAAAAAACATCCTGAAGATATAGCGCTATTCCAAAAGACCTTAGACGAAAACCTGCAAACCGTCAACTCTGATTATGAAGCCAAGCGCTACAACAGTATGACGTTAAATCAACTAAAAATTAATGTGGCACGAGAAAATTTATTTTATGATTGGCTCAAAGAAAACGACAAACTCGGTGGACAACATAAGATTCCGCGTCTTTCTAACGAAAGAGATTATTTAGAACAGTTGAAGCAGATGCAACTAGAAGTCAATAAATAATTTTTAACTCTTTTGTAACATTTATTTTGAATTGATGTCTTATGGGCAATCATCAATCAAAATCAATCAACAATGAAATCACTAAGTATTACCTTATGCTTGCTTGTGACGAGTATTCTATTCGCTCAAGAAACACCCACCAACAGTCAGGAAACCCCAAAGAGCACTACTACAGCTCCGCCTGAAAAAGCCAACGAACTCAAAGAAGTTACTATTTATGGTAACAAAAAGCAGTATTTAAAAGTAGAATCGGACAAAACCACCATCAGTGTTAGAGACAATGCTATGCTTAATAGTGGTAGTAGCTTGGAAGCCGTGAAAAAGATTCCAGGGGTTATTACTTCGCCTACCGGAAGCATTACCCTAAACAGTAAAGGAGTAACCATCTATATTGATGGAGCACCCAGCACTTTAAACGGAACCGATTTGCAAAACTACTTAGCCACTTTACCAGCCAATGCGATTGAAAAAGTAGAACTTATCTACAATCCAGGTGCCTCTTATGATGCCAATGCCAGTGGTTCTATCATCAATATTATTACCAGTACTAAAAGAAAAAAAGGCATTAACGCCAGCTTTAACATCAATTATAACTTTAACAAATACCAAAAGCCCAGCCCGCAAATATTGTTGAACGGGAAAGTAAAAGATTTGAGTTGGCAAACCATGATTGGCTATAACTACATTGACGGGGAAAACAAAACCAAGAATGACCAAATCTTTACATCATTCAGCCCCAATGAGCATTTACTACAAAAAAACTTGTCATTAACTACAAACCGTAATTTCTACTTTAGAACAGGAACCAATTACAAGTTAAGTGAAAAATCAAATTTGTTATTTAACTATAACCTCAACATGGCCAACGATCGCTTTACTAACGAATCGAGCACTACCGGAACCGCTATTGCTTATACCAATAATAGTTTGGCCAAAAACAAAAACAACAATCATGAGTTGAGCTTGCAATACAAAACCAAGTTAGACACTATAGGCAGAACGCTAGACATCACTGGCTTCAGTAATTTCTTTGACAAGAAGCCAATCACTACTTCTAACGGTATCAGCAATGGAGATGCTACTTATTACAATGGCGATGTGAATTTTAAATTGGTCAATCATTATTTGAAATATGATTTTGCCATTCCATTCAATAAAATCAATTTCTCCTTGAATACTGGAGGGAAGTACAACTTTATCAAAGTAGATGACAAAGGAATTTACAACTTAAATACAACCACAAATGCTATCACCGATTTTAATTATAAAGAGACCAATCTCGCCTTTTATGTAGAAGCCAGAAAGAAAATCAAGAAGTTTAATTTCACGGCGGGTATTCGTTTTGAAGATTATAAAGTAGACCGCACGGCCTTACAAGACAATACTACCACTAAAGTAGACTTCAAAAACTCCAACTTCTTCCCTAATGTGAGCGCCTTGTATGAAATTAATGAGACCATGAATGTTTCGGCTTCCTATTCTAAAAAAATACAGCAAGCCGATTATAATACTTTGGACCCTAACAACTTTGCCACTTTTGACCAATACAATACCTCTAATGGAAACCCCTTTTTGGACCCAACCTTTTTCGACAATTTTGAGTTGAAGTTGACCGCTTTTCAGTTTGTACAAATTGGTGGAAACTATACGATTGCTAAAGACAATAACCGTTTTATCTTTAACGCCGAACCTGGCGAATTGGTAAGCAATCAAACCTTCCAGCAGTATGACAAAATCAACACTATGAGTTTCTTTGTTTCCTTCCCAATTCCGTTGGATTACTTTTTAAAAGGAAAAGAAGAGTTCAACAAAAGAATGAATGATATGGACAAGATGAATTATATCTTCTTTAATGTGAATTATATCAAATCTACTACTGAAGGCTATGCTTTTTCCTTTGACAACAAACCTATCCTTAACTTTTCGGCTCAAGCTCAATTTATATTGCCTTGGGATATTAAGAACACTATGTCCTATTTCATTTTACCTAAAGGAACTTGGGAAATCTACCAAATTGAAAAGCCAATACAACAATTTGACATTTCCTTCAATAAGGATTTCTTAAACAAGAACCTAAAGATAGGTTTGCATTGTTTTGATGTTTTCAACAGCAATGAAGTGAATGCTTTAGTATCTTCAAGTAATTTGCAAACCAAGTTCTATCAAAAACAGGATTCAAGAACTTTCCGTATTTCCTTAACGTATAACTTTGGAAACTTAGCCCTGAAAAAGGACAATACCGATATTGAAGTAGATAAAAACAAACAAGGCGGCGGTTTGTTGAAATAGTATATAACAAAATAATCCCTCAATCGAGGGATTTTTTGTTACCAAAACCAACTACTTATTTCAGATTGTCAGGAACGAAAAATAAAACATTGAGGAACTCTTTTTCAATTCATCTTGAAGATATTTTTAAAAGATGTACATGTTTTGAATAAAAGATGTACATGTTTTGAGTAAAAGATGTACATCTTTTTAAAAACTGTTGCTGAACAATTAATTTTATTTTGAGTAGTAACTAAAAAAAGGAAGCGTATCATTATAGAAACACTTCCTTTTATTGTTGTAAACAATCTGGTTTATGAGGCTATTTCCAGTCGTTTTAATAAATTTTTGCTCAAGGCATCGTGAGTATAATCTAAATCGATGTGCAATGATTTTTCTTCCGAACTTGGTAAATCATACATGGCATCGGTTAGTATTGCTTCACAAAGCGATCTTAAACCACGAGCTCCCAGTTTGTATTCTAATGCTTTTTCAACTATATAATCTAAGGCTTCATTGGAAATGGTAAATTTTACATCATCCATTCCGAATAACTTTTCATATTGTTTAATCAATGCATTTTTTGGCTCAGTTAAAATGGCTCTCAAGGTTTCCTTATCTAAAGGATCCATGTGTGTCAATACTGGCAAACGTCCAATAATTTCAGGAATTAAACCAAAGTCTTTGATGTCTTTCGGAATAACATATTGTAATAAATTGTTTTTGTCAATGCCTTCTGCATTTTGAGAAGTAGAATAGCCTATCGCTTGACGGTTTAACCTTTTAGAGATGATTCTTTCGATACCATCAAAAGCCCCACCAGCAATGAAGAGAATATCTTTAGTATTCACTTCAACAAACTTTTGTTCGGGGTGTTTTCTACCTCCTTTTGGCGGTACATTGACCATAGTACCTTCTAACAATTTCAATAAAGCCTGCTGTACACCTTCTCCCGAAACATCACGAGTGATGGATGGGTTGTCACTTTTACGGGCAATTTTATCGATTTCATCTATAAAGACGATACCTCTTTCGGCTTTAGCCACATCATAATCAGCAGCTTGTAATAAACGAGTTAAAATGCTTTCTACATCTTCGCCTACATAACCTGCTTCGGTTAAAACGGTGGCATCCACAATAGCTAAGGGAACATCTAACATACGAGCAATGGTTTTGGCAACTAATGTCTTACCTGTTCCTGTTTGACCCACCATTATGATGTTTGATTTTTCAATCTCTACATCTTCTTCGTGTTGCAATTGCATCAATCTTTTGTAGTGATTGTATACGGCAACCGACATAACTTTCTTGGTTTGGTCTTGCCCAATAACGTATTGATCAAGGAAAGCTCTAATTTCTTTTGGCTTCTTCAATACTAAATCGGCGGATTGCTTTATTGCATTGTTCCCTTTTAGTTCCTCCATCACTATACCATGCGCTTGCTCAATACAACGATCGCACACATGGGCATTAATACCAGCTATCAATAAATTGGTTTCTGGTTTTTTTCTTCCACAAAAGGAACATTCTAAAACTTGTTTTGCCATTCTTTAGTTGTTTCAGGTTTCAGGTTTTTAACTTGAAACTTGGAATTTATTTATCTTCTTAATACTTCGTCAATCATTCCATACTCTTTAGCTTCATCGGCTATCATCCAATAATCGCGTTCAGAGTCTTTGTGTACTTTGTCAAAGGTTTGACCTGAGTGATGCGAAATGATTTGGTATAACTCATCTTTTAATTTCAACATTTCTTTTAAGTTGATTTCCATATCGGTAGCAACTCCTGAAGCGCCTCCTGATGGTTGGTGAATCATTACTCTTGAATGTGGAAGTGCCGAACGTTTCCCTGCAGCACCAGCACACAATAAAACGGCACCCATAGATGCTGCCATACCAGTACAAATTGTTGCAACATCTGGTCGGATGTATTGCATGGTGTCGTAAATTCCAAGACCTGCATACACACTTCCTCCTGGAGAGTTGATGTAGATTTGGATATCTTTAGAAGCATCAACACTTTCTAAAAACAATAATTGTGCTTGGATAATATTGGCCATATAATCGTCAACACCGGTTCCCATAAAGATAATTCTATCCATCATCAAACGAGAGAAAACGTCTAGTTGTGATACATTAAGTTGGCGTTCTTCAATGATGTATGGTGTCATACTACCAACAATTTTATCATAATATAGGCTGTTTACACCGTGCTTTTTGGTAGCAAATTTTTTAAATTCTTTTCCGTAGTCCATTTTACTAGTTATAAGTTTTGAGTTTATTTTAATTTGTTTTGATTAAGTCAAAGTTCGTGCCTTGTTTTAAAAAGTGACAATGTGTCTGAAACTGAAACCCTAGCCCCGATAGTAGCTGGCTACCATGTAGCGCGGATAGCGGGAATAGCTCCTAAATAAAAAAGCGCCAAATTACTTTGACGCTCAAATATAGTAAAATATATTATTAGTGTTTTAATTCACCATACATTGCTTTGATGAATTCATCGTAGCTTACTTCTTTTGACTTGGCTTTTACTTTGTCTTTAAATAAGTTTAGCATTTTTTCGTTCATTACTTGCTCTGACAAACGACGTACTTCGTCTTGGTTTGACATTACGCGTGCCACGATTCCTTGAACATCTTCATCGGTTGGATTCATTTGTCCAAATTGTGCCATTTGTTTTTTGATGATTTCAGTAGTGTAGGCTTTTAAGTCATCAAAAGTAATTTGCAAACTGTTTTCGGTTATGATTTTGCCTTCGATTAATTGGTAACGCAAACCATTTTCTGATTTGGTGTATTCTGCTTCTGCTTGTTCTGCCGTTAATGGGTTTTCCCCTGCTGATTGTATCCATTTTTTAAGGAAGTCAGCTGGTAAATCAAACTTAGTGTTAGCAATTAAAAACTCGGTCACATCGTTTAAGAATTTTTGATCGGCTTGTTGCTCGAATTGTTTTTCGGCATCTTCTTTAATTTTGGCCTTTAATTCAGCTACCGAAGTGATTGCTTTTGGTCCGAATAATTTATCGAATAATTCTTGGTCTAAATTGGCAGGTTCATGAGTAGTCACTTCATCAATAGTGAAGGTTACATCAACATCTAATCCGTGAACATCATCATGGCTTACGGCTAGGAAATCCATCAATTTATGATCATCTTCAAATAAACCTTTGGTTCCTAAGGTTACTACATCGCCTACTTTTTTACCAATAAAAGCTTTTGCTGTTTTTTTATCAGCAAACACATCTAAAGACAAAGTAGTTCTATTGTTAATGCCTTTTTCTTCATTGGCAAAAATTCCAGAAACATCATTTCCTTCTTCAACAGTATCTTTGGCGATTAGCTTTCCGTATTGTTTTTGGATACGGGCAACTTGGTCGTTTAGCATTTTATCGTCGGCAACAATTTTGTATTGTACCAAACTGTTTTTAGCTGTTAAATCAACATTGAATTCAGGAGCTAAGCCTAACTCGAATTCAAATTTATAATCTTCAACATCCCAGTTGAAATCTTCGGTTACTTTTGGTAACGGATTACCAAGGATATCTAGTTTTTCTTCTACTAAATAATTATTTAAATTGTCTTGCAACAATTTGTTTACTTCATCCAACAACACGGCTTTACCATATTGTTTTTGGATTAAACTCATCGGCACTGCTCCCTTTCTAAAACCAGGTATAGCAGCATTTTTTCTATAATCTGCTAATGTTTTTTCTACTTTTTCTGCGTAATCCGATTTTGATACTTCTACAGTAACCACGGCATTTAATGCGTCTACATTATTTCTTGTGATGTTCATTTCTTGTGTTTTTTACATACTAAAATTGGGTTGCAAAATTATAACATTTCTACAACCCAACCAAGTTTTTATTTTATTGATTTTTAGTCTTTTATTTTGCCTCTCCAGTGATTTGAAAAACCAAGGATTGTGAAAGAGATAAGATAATACTAAAGAGCATTGCCGTCCAGAACGAATTGACGCTGAATTCGTCTATAAAATAGTCGCAAAGCATGATGATTATAGCATTGATAACCAACATAAACAAGCCTAACGTAAAGAAGGTAACTGGCAAAGTAAACAACACTAAAATAGGTTTTACAAAAAAGTTAAGCAAACCTAAAACTATAGCCACTGTTAAAGCTGTAGTAAATTCTTTTACATATACTCCTTTCATAAGGTAAGCTATAGCCATTACTAATAGTGCTGTGATGAAAATTCTGATGAGTAGTTTCATAGTTTTATTTTAAAAATTTTATGGTTTCTTCAAAAAACAACTTTGGGTTTTCGGCATGCAACCAATGGCCTACATTAGGAATGGTTGCTAGTTCAAAGTTAGGGAAATGTATTTTTATTTCAGGCAAGTCACCCTCTACAATATAGCGAGAGTTTCCGCCACGGATAAACATTGTAGGTTTTGCAAACGTATTCCCTTCAGGTAAGACCTCGCCTATAGTTTCAATTTTAGCATTGAAAACTGGAAGATTGAATCGGAAAGCTAATTGTCCTGGCTCAACCCAATACAAGTTTTTCATTAAAAATTGTCTTGTGCCAAAATCAGGAATAAAAGGATAAAGAATTTCTTCTACTTGTGCTCTATCAGGTTTTGTTGAAAAGTCTATTGCATTCAAACCTGCTAATATTTCTTGATGGTGTGGTGGATAATATTTCGGGCCGATATCAGCTACTATTAATTTTTCGACTAAATCGGTGTGAGTAGTTGCAAAAAGCATCGCTACTTTTCCTCCCATTGAATGGCCAATAATATTGATGTTTATTAAATTATGATGCTGGCAATACTCTAACAAATCATTTGCCATGACCGTATAATTGAAATCCTCCGAATGAAAACTTCTTCCATGGTTTCGCAAATCGAGCATGTGTACCTGAAATCCTTCAGCAGCATAAAGAGACCCTAATGATTTCCAATTATCACTCATGCCGAGAAAACCGTGTATTATAATAAGAGGCTTGCCTTCGCCTTCAATCCTTGAATACAACATTTATTTCAGTTTTTGCAAATACATATTAACAACATTGTCCAACCCAAGATACAAAGCTTCTGATATCAAAGCATGGCCAATAGAAACTTCTAGTAAACCAGGAATATTCTCTTTGAAGAATTTGATATTATCCAAACTTAAATCGTGGCCGGCATTGATTCCGAGTTCCAATTCATTAGCCACAACAGCTGCTTTTACATAAGGTTCAATTCCTGCTTTGTTGCCTAATCCGTATTGATGGGCGAACTCTTCGGTGTACAATTCAATGCGGTCAGTACCTGTTTTTTTGGCGCCTTCAATCATTGCTTCAATTGGGTCGACAAAGATGGAAGTTCGGATACCGTTTCTTTTGAACTCGGCAATCACTTCTGTTAAATAGGATTGATTTTTAATGGTGTCCCAACCTGCAGATGAAGTAATGGCGCCAATGGCATCAGGAACCAGGGTAACTTGTTCAGGTTTGCACTCTAAAACCAAATCGATAAAATTGTGTTGTGGATTCCCTTCGATATTGAATTCGGTATAGACTATCGGTTTTAAATCACGAGCGTCTTGGTAACGAATATGTCTTTCATCGGGTCTGGGATGAATGGTTATGCCTTGCGCACCGAACCTTTGAATGTCTTTGGCAACTTGTAATAAATCGGGGGTATTACCACCGCGAGCATTTCTTAAAGTGGCTATTTTATTAATGTTAACGCTTAATTTTGTCATATAATTTTTTGATAGGACCTATCATTTAAAAATTTGATTACAAAAATACAAAGTAAAACTAAGTCGGCATGTCCCAAAATTTGATTATTTTGCAGTCGCTAAAAGAAAAGAATAAATGAGATTACTTTCCGATTATATTAATAACGATTTTAAGCCTTTTTCAATAACTGAAACAGTAGCTGACATTCAGGACTTTTTTGCTGAAAGCACTTTTTCACACTTTCCGCTTTTGGATAATGGTGTCTATATAGGTTGCATATCTGCAGTAGATTCAGAAACTTTTGAATCAGAGAAGAACATTACTGATTACCGCTATGCATTTGAAGGTTTTTTTGTGAGAGACAACATGATTTGGTTAGATGTTTTGGAGGTTTTTGCGCGAAACAATGCCAATGTGGTTCCAATTTTGGATGCCAACAATAAGTACATAGGATATTATGAAATCACTGATATTATAAAGTTTTTAAACGAAACCCCTTTCTTAAAAGAAACAGGCGGTATCATAGTGGTAGAAAAACCAACAGCCGACTATTCTATGAGTCAAATTACACAAATTGTAGAAAGTAATAATGGTAAGTTGCTCGGCGTTTTTGTTTCAGAGGCTAATGCCGAAAAAGTACAGGTAACTATTAAAACAACCCTTGGAAGCGTTAATGAAATTATACAAACGTTCCGTCGTTATAATTATCAAATTGTATCAGAACATAACGAAGACAACTACTTGAACAGTTTAAAAGAGCGTTCTGAATATTTGGATAAATATTTAAATATGTAAACCATGAAAATTGCCATCTTCGGACAATATTATCAAAACGACACTCGACCAATTATTAAAGATATTTTTGATTTTTTCAACAAAAATAATGTTGAGTTGGTCATTGAAGAAAAGTTTCTGAAGATATTACATGAAGAAAAAATTATTGAACGTGAACATAAAACCTTTGCCAATCATACTGATTTAGATAAAAGTTTTGACATCCTTATCAGTATCGGTGGCGATGGAACCATCTTAAGAGCGGCTACATATGTTCGTGATTCGGGTATTCCGATTCTTGGCGTGAATGCGGGTAGATTAGGTTTTTTGGCTAAAGTTCAAAAAGAAAATATTGAATCTTTTCTTCAAATTGTACTTCAAAAAAAATATACTATTTCCGAAAGAACACTTTTATCAATGGATTGTTCCTCAAAGGAATCCAAAATTGATATCAATTTTGCAATGAACGAAGTTTCGATAAATCGAAAAGACACCACTTCGATGATTACCATTGAGACTTATTTGAATGACGAATATTTGAATTCGTATTGGGCTGATGGTTTAATTATTTCAACTCCTACGGGCTCTACCGGCTATTCTTTAAGTTGTGGCGGTCCAATATTAACTCCTGATGTTAAAGCATTTATCATCACTCCTATAGCGCCACACAACCTTACTGCTAGACCTCTAGTAATTCCGGATGACACTGAAATTAGACTTAAAGTTTCTGGAAGAGAAGAACAATACTTGGTTTCGTTAGATTCAAGGATATCCTACATCAGTAATAATTCTGAATTAAAAATCAAAAAAACACCTTTCAAAATTAATATGGTTGAAATATCCGAAGAGACTTTTTTGAAAACACTTCGAAACAAATTATTGTGGGGAGAAGACAAGAGAAATTAGAAAAAATTTTCTTCAATTTATACTACAATTCTAAAAATTCCGTTTAGAATATAAACCATAATAACTACCTTAATAATCAGCCCTTTATTTTATTTGGCAGAAATATAAATTTCATGTTAGATAAGTACTGAGAATTATTATATTTGCACGCTATTTTCAATTTAATGAAAAAGATTTTAGTATTATTTTTTTGTTTGTTTTTTCAAAATTTTTTGAATGCCCAAATCAATGAAATTGGGGTATTCTTGGGAGGCAGTAATTACATAGGTGATGTGGGTAAAACCAATTTTGTTTCGCCCAATGAACCTGCTTTCGGAATTTTGTATAAATGGAATAAAAGCCCGCGACACTCTTATAGGTTTTCCTATACTCAGTCTACTATTTCTGGAAATGATTTAGATTCTGAAGTACCAGGCAGATATGAGAGAGGCTATAAGTTTAAAAATAATATAAAAGAGTTTTCTGCAGGATTAGAATTCGATTTTTTCGATTTTAATCTGCATAATATATTAAGGAGGAAGGTGTCGCCCTATGTATATACTGGCTTGTCTTATTTTGCCTATGATGAGTTATTTGTAGTAAATGGAGAAACAAAAACCGATTATACAGCCAGCGCCATGGCAATACCTATTACGGTAGGTATTAAAGCTAATATTTTTACAAAATTTATTGTTGGTTTTGAAGTCGGTACTCGATACACTTTCACAGATAATTTAGATGGAAGTTCGCCCAAAAACAGCAATTTGGCGCCTTTGAAATTTGGCAATTTAAACAGTAATGATTGGTATGTATTTACAGGGTTTACATTAACGTATACCTTTACTGAAAAACCCTGCTTTTGTGCAGATTAAAATGAGTTTACTAACAAACATAGATAAAGATAATTTACCAAAACACCTAGCCATCATTATGGACGGCAATGGTCGTTGGGCTAAACAAAAAGGGTTATTAAGAGCATTTGGTCATGAAAATGGAACAAAATCGGTTAGAGTTACAGTTGAAACTTGTGCCAAATTAGGAATTGAAAACCTAACCCTCTACGCTTTTTCTACCGAAAATTGGAATCGCCCAAAACTGGAAGTGGATACATTAATGAAACTATTAATTTCCTCCTTAAAGAATGAATTTGAAACCCTTCAAAAAAACAATATTCAATTAAACTGCATTGGAAATATAGATTTACTTCCAACAAAAGCCAAAAAAGAATTATTAGCAGTAATTGAAAAAACCAAAAACAATAGCAGAATGACTTTGACTTTAGCCTTAAGCTATGGCTCAAGAGAAGAATTGTTAAATGCTGTTAAAATTATAAGCAATAAAGTTAAAAATAATATAATTTCGATAGACACACTTGATGAATCAATTATTAATCAGCATCTTTACACGCACAATTTACCCGATGTTGATTTAGTGATTAGAACCAGTGGGGAACACCGAATCAGTAATTTTTTGTTATGGCAAATAGCCTATGCGGAATTTTATTTTACGGATGTTTTGTGGCCCGATTTTAAAGAAGAAGATTTATATGAAGCCATTATCAGCTATCAAAAAAGAGAACGAAGATTTGGAAAGACAAGCGAACAAATTAAATAAAATTTCAGTGCAGATTAAACCCTTAAAAATATTTCTATTTATTTTTTTATTTGGAACTATTTTTCAATTACAAGCCCAAGATAGAATTCCTTTTGATCAAGGCAAAAAATACATTTTAGCTGGAGTTAAAGTAAATGGGAAAATCAGTTATAATCAACAAACCGTAGTCACTTTTTCTGGCATTGAGAAAGGTCAGGAAATAACTGTTCCAGGTGAAGAAATTAGCAATGCCATAAAAAAATTAGGAAAGCTTGGCTTATTTAGTGACATCGATTTTTATGTTAACAAAATAGAAGGCGATAGTATTTGGATGGATTTGGATATTGCCGAACTACCAAAACTTAATGAAGTTAAATTTCAAGGAGTAAAAAAATCAAAAATTGAAGGTTTAATAAAAGATAACGGATTAACAAAAGGAAAAATTGTTAATGAAAATTTGATTACCACTACCAAAAATTACATCGAAAATAAATACAAAAAAGACGGTTATTTTAAGACGAAAGTATTTATCAAAACCATTCCCGATACTACTGAAGGAAATCAAGTAAAAATGCTGGTTAACATTGACAAAGGTGATAAACTGAAAATTTCAAGAATTACTTTTGAAGGGAATGAAAAGTTTTCAAGTTCAAAACTGAAAGCTGCAATGAAAAACACCAAGCAATCTAGCCCTCTCCATTTATTTAAAGCTTCCAAATTTATTAAAGATAAATACAAAGAAGATTTAACTTCTATCATTGACAAATACAAGGAAAAAGGATATAGAGATGCACGAATTATTCAAGACTCTGTCTACCTGAATGCTAAAAAAACTAAGCTTGCAATTAACATTAAACTAGAAGAAGGACATAAATATTATTTTGGAGATATTAAATTCCTTGGAAATTCTATCTATTCTGACCAATTATTATCTAGAATTTTAGGTGTTAAAAAAGGAGATACATACAATGGTGTTTTATTAGAAAAAAGAATTGCTGACAAGTCAAAACCTGATGGTGATGACATCACTAATCTATATCAAAACAACGGTTATTTATTTTCTAACATAAATGCTGTAGAAACTAAAACTGCAAATGACACCATTGACTTTGAAATCAGAGTAACAGAAGGGCCAATTGCCTACTTCAATAACATTACTGTTGTTGGTAATGACAAAACCAATGACCGAGTTATTTATCGTGAATTACGTACTCAACCTGGTCAAAAATACAGTAAAGAAGATTTAGTAAGAACGATACGTGAAATTGGACAATTAGGTTTCTTTGATCCAGAAGCAATTGACCCAAAATTTAAAAATGTTGATCCAGCAGCTGGTACTGTTGATATTGAATACCATGTAGTTGAAAAAGGATCTAGCCAAATTGAACTACAAGGTGGTTATGGTGGCGGTGGATTTATTGGAACATTGGGATTGTCTTTCAATAATTTTTCAGCCAGAAACATGTTTAAGAAAGATGCCTACAAACCGCTTCCAATGGGAGATGGTCAAAAAGTTGCATTGCGTTTACAAGCAAGTTCCTATTTCCAAACCTATAGCTTATCCTTTTCAGAACCATGGTTTGGAGGTAAAAAACCAATCAATTTTTCATCATCTATTTCACACAGCAAACAGTTTTTGTATACTGGTAGTTCAAGCAATGTTGATAAAAGTAAAAGTTTCAACATTACATCACTATCTGTTGGTATAGCTAAACGTTTAACTATCCCAGATGATTACTTCGTTTTTTCAAGTTCAGTATCTTTCCAATATTATGATTTACATAATTACAACACTGGTTTGTTTACTTTTGGAGATGGTGCCTCTCGAAACTTAGCGTTTACTCTTGGGTTAAGCAGAAACAACAAAGGGGTAAATCCAATTTATCCAACTTATGGTTCAGAATTTAGTGTTTCGGCTAAATTCACATTACCATACTCATTATTTAATGGTATAGATTATGGCAACTTAAAAAACCTCCCTGAATATAAACAAAGATATATTGC
>CANJDA010000013.1 GCA_947472705.1 Flavobacteriaceae bacterium | reverse complement strand
TGCTGGGTAATACAGTTTGGCATCAAAATATCATCAGTGGCAAAGTCAATGATATAGGCTCCTTTTGCTATTTCTAGTGCTTTATTAAACGATTTAGTATTGCCAAGATTAGTTTTATTTTTTATAAAAAGTATAGATGGATACTTTTGTAGCCATTCATCAATCACAGGAACTGAATTATCCGTACTACAATCATCAATGATGATGATTTCTATGTTTTTATACTCTTGATTTAAAACTGAATCTAAACTTTCAGTCACATAATCGGCATGATTATAACAAAGGCAAATGACAGAAACTAAAGGATTTTGATGCATTAAAGGGATGCTTGCTAAAAGTTGTATTATAATTAAACAGAAAAGGAAACCCCACGATTTAATTTTCTATTTTTGTTTGAAGTAAAAATAAACAAATATTTATCTTTCACCATACTTCTTACTGCTAGTTTTTTTAGAAAACAATAATGGATAAAATGATTGCCAAAGTCAATGAAAAACCTCTTTATAGTAAAACCTTATTGGTGTTGTCATTTTTGACTATAGTAGGTATACTACTATTGAGTTTCTTATCTTTTTATAGTGCTGGAGATGATTATTGTTATATCAATGATTTGAAAAAAAACGGAGTTTTCAATAACGCTTTAATCGGATATACTACTTGGGATGGCCGTTTTTTGACTCCTGCAGCTTTTCTTCAAGGTTTTCTTTTATTAAGATTCAAAGTAGAATGGATTGTTTTTATTTGGAGCTGTTGCTTTATAATTAGTGGATTTTTAATATTCTATATTCTAAAATTAGAATTAAAAATAAAAAACCTTAGCCTAGGTAAAAGTATTTTGCTGATGTTTATTCTGGCTATTATTTTTTGGTTGGGTTCTTTATCCCATGTTTCTCAAACCATCTATTGGGCAACTGGAGGTGTTTATTCATTTAATTTACTCATAGGGTCAATATGGCTTTTAGGTTTTTTAAAGTTTCAAAAAGAAATAGTTAGGCCAATTTTCACTTTTGCTTTTCTACTTTTTTCAATTATCGCAGGGGCCACAACTATTAATTTAACTATTGCATTATTAACATTAGTTTTAGTTACTATACTAATAGATTTTCTTTCTGAAAATAATACCAAAATAAAGCTCAATATTTTAATGTTAATTTCCATTTGTTTAGGGTTAATAGTTATTCTTTTTGCACCTGGAAACTTTGTTAGAGCTAATGTAATTAATACATCGACTTCATTGGATAGCAGTTTATTTAGCAATTATTTATCGGTGCTTTTGTTATATTTAAAGTGGTTTTCTGTTTTGTTTTTTTTGTCTTTTTTAGGTGGAATTATTTTATCTTTTTTGGTAAACCCTGAAACTAAAATAAGTGTAAATCCGGTATCTTTTTCAATTAAAACCAAGCAAAATTGTGCTAGGGTACTTATCAATTTTAAATGGTTGTTAGTTGCCTTGAGTACTATTACACCTTTTATTACTTTACCAACAGTAGCTTCACCTAGAACGGTTATCTATTTCATGTATTTTTGTTTGATATATATAGTGATAAGAGTGTTTAAAGCTTTAGAAAATGATAATATTAATAATAAAAAGAATATAGTATTCTCTAAAAATAATATTTCTTTACTTTTAATATCGCTACTTTTAATCGGTTCATTTTTATTTATAGGATATAATTTTGAAAAAGGAACCGAATTAAAAAAAGCAATAACAGCTAGAGAAAATTTACTTAAAAAATCCCAAAACAAAACAGTCGTATTAAAGCTTATAGATCCAAAATTGAATTCATTTTGCTTCAGATATGCTGATTTCGATGAATCTAATGATTGGGTAAAACAAAGTGTAGAAAAATACTTTAAAACAAAAATTATTATTGTAAAATAAAGTATGGTAAAAGCGAAAACAATAAAAATAGCATTAATTGGCTATCGACTTAGTGGTGGAGGTAGTGATAGAGTCATGGCAAGACTTTCGGTATTTTTTGAAAACCACGGTATTGAAGTCCATAATCTTATTGTGATTGATGAGGTTTCTTATCCTTTTGCTGGTAAATTGATTAATCTAGGATTGCATAAAAATCAAAAGAATGATATACTGAACAAGTTCAGAAGGATGGTGGTTTTAAGAAGGTACTTGAAACAAAATAAATTTGATTTTATCATTGATTTTAGATTCAGAACCAAGCCTTTACAAGAGCTTATTTTAGCAAAATTGATTTACAATGCGACCACTATTTTTACTATTCACAGTTATTTGATTAATCATTATATGCCCGATGCATCATGGCTGACAAGGTTAATGTACAATTCAAGTTATGCCAATGTTGCCGTTACCAATCAAATAAAAGAGCAAATAGAGATTCAACACAAATTAAAAAATGTAGTTACCATTTTCAATCCAATAGATATCCTCGAGATTGAAACAAAAAAGAACGAAGCAATTGATTTAAAATATCAGTTTATCATTGCTATAGGTCAATTTGAAAATCCAATCAAACAATTTGATTTATTGATTAAAAATTATGCAAAATCCAATTTGCCTCAGCAAAATATACACTTAGTAATTTTGGGAGAAGGTGATGTGTCTAAACTAAATAAAATAATTTTTGAAACGAATTTCCAAGATAAAATTCATTTGTTGGGCTATCAGGATAATCCTTTTAAATACCTTAGTAAAGCTAATTTTTTAGTATTGTCAAGTCAAAATGAGGGTTTGCCAAATGTTATTTTAGAAGCATTGGCTTGCCAAACACCAGTAGTAGCTTTTGATTGCCCATCAGGACCTAGAGAAATACTAAATAGGGGAAATGGTATTTTGGTAGAAAATCAAAATTGGCAAGAACTCATTTCTGCCATGAATAAAATGATTGAAGAGGATGATTTTTATACTTCATGTAAAAGAAATACTTTAGAAAGCTGTTCTCCTTTTTTATTAGAAACTATTGGAAAACAATGGTTGGACTTGTTGAAGATTGAATAAATACATTTTCTTTAAACAATTAAGAACAGCTTTGTTATAGTGACAACTATTAATTATTATACTATTTTTACAAAGTAAAAAGTTATAAATATTTATGCAATTAATTCACATACCCGTTGTCGAAGATATAAAAGGGAATTTAGCGTTTATACAAAAAGATACTATTCCTTTTGAATTTAAGCGTGTTTATTATCTTTTTGATGTGCCATCTACTTCCTTCCGTGGTGGTCATTCCCATATTAATCAACAGGAATTTTTAATCCCACTAAGCGGAAGCTTTGAAGTAGTTTTAGATGACGGCAAAGAAAGAACCTCATTTTTATTAAACAAACCCAATGTTGGCTTGTTAATTGAAACGGGTATCTGGCGTGAACTGCAAAATTTTTCATCAGGAGCTGTTTGTTTAGTATTGGCTTCCGATGTTTTTGAAGAAGAAGATTACATCAGAGATTATGACGATTTTTTAGCTTCTAAAAAATGAAAATTCTTTACATAACCCCTAAAATAAATAATGAAGGCGGTGTTGCTCGAGTACTTTCAATCAAAACCAATTATATTGTAGAGCATTTTGATTATGAAATACACATAGTAACACAAAATGAGGGTTATGCTAATACTTTTTACAAGTATAATCCTAAATTACATTTACACGATATAACTTTAAAAGGAAACCCGTTTTCTTTTCTTCGGCAATATAAAAAGCAAATAGAAAGGTCGATTAAAACCATAAATCCAGAAGTCGTGGTGCTTTGCGATTTTGGATGGAAAGCTTTCTTTTTTCCTTTTATTATTAAAACACCTAAGCCAGTTATTTTCGAAGCACATGCTTCTAAATTCAATGAACCTGTTGAATACAAAACAAATTGGTTTAACCAAATCACGCATCATTTTAAATATTTCTTCAGAAATTACAGTATTAAAAAATTTGATGCTTTTGTGGTTCTTTCCAATGAGGCATTGTCAGAATGGAATGCTAAGAAAGGAACTGTAATTCCAAATCCAATATGGTTAAACAACACTATTTCGGCAGCTTTAGAGGCAAAAAAAGTAATCGTAGCCACTCGATATTCCTATGAAAAAGGATTAGATCGTTTGTTGCAAATTTGGTCTTTGGTTTTAGTAAAACATCCTGATTGGGTATTGGAAATTTATGGGAAAACTGAAAATGATTTAGCACTCGAGAGTTTAGCCCAAAAGTTAAATATACAGCATGCGGTTTATTTTTTATCTCCTGTTAAAAATATAGAAGAAAAATATCTTCAATCTTCTATTTATGCCATGGCATCTAGATCTGAAGCTTTTCCAATGGTACTTTTAGAAGCCATGAGTTGCGGATTACCTGTTGTGGCTTTTGATTGTCCTGTAGGTCCAAGAACTTTAATTAAAGACAATGAAAATGGTTTTCTAATTGATGATGATAACATCAAAGCTTACGCCAATCAGTTAATAAGCCTAATGGATAGTCAAGAGTTAAGGCTTAAAATAGGGGAGAAGGCTAAGGAAATAAGAACCAAATATTCATTAGATATTATAATGAATCAATGGCATGAATTCTTTTTGAAATACAAGAAATGAGCTAAGCTTCTATAAAGGAATTGTGTTTAATGGTTTCGAAAAGTTTAAATTTTTCTGTTGCAAAAGAATGACCTAAAGTTTCTTCAATAGTAATTTCTGGAAGTTCTTTCTCAGCCAATCCGTTTTTTATAAAAAATAAATTATTGCCATATTCATTGGCACCTATCAATCGATACCCTTTCTTTTTTCCTAATTTTTGCAATGCCAAACCAGAGGCTCCATAGTAATTGTTATTTTCTACATCACCTTTAAAATCTTTTTGATAAGGTACTACAAGATTTTGTAATCCAAAAACAACCTGACATTCGATGATGACTACTTTAGGCAGTATGACTTCTAAAGCCTCCCATATCCAGTAATCATTGCCGTCAATATCTATGGAAAGAAATTCTATTTCGCCCTCAAAACCATTGTTTTTTAGAAGAGAATTAATATTGTCTTTGGTTATAAAAGCATTTAAAAATTTAGGTTTATAACTCCAAGCATCAGGTGTTTTTTTATAAAACCGTTTCCCAATTTCAATTAATCTTTTGTCGCCATCAACAAATAAACCTTTCCAAAAAAAATGGACCGCTAAATTGGCACAATTACTATTCACACCATCATTGGAACCCAAATCAACAAAGGTTTTGTTTCCCATGCCAAGAATAGAAAAAATATAAAGGAGTTTGCCGTCTTCCTCAAATTGTGAAAATACTTTAAACCCGGTTTCGTTGAATTTTGGTAACGTATTATTTCGTTGGCATTCTTTGTAGTAATGGGTCAATTGAACCTGCTGAATTTGGGTAGAGGCAGATAGTTGAGAACTAAGCTTAAGTTTATAAAAATATTTTTTTAGAAAAAGTATAGTTGATTTTTTAAGCATCGTGGGTTTATTTATTTCAAAAGTAATTTAATTTCGAGATAACTTCAAAATAATGTTATTTTTGTTCACCATTATGCTTAATAAACCGCTTCACATCATTAGTTTTGACAACCCATTCCCAGCCAATTATGGTGGAGTGATTGATGTTTTTTACAAACTAAAAAGCCTTCATGATTTGGGTTATGCCACCCATTTCCATTGCTTTTATGATGAACGAAATGTAGTGTCTGATGAACTTAAAGCAATTACAGAAAAAGTCTATTTGTACAAAAAAAACAGAAACCCACTTTTCCTTTTTTCAAATATCCCTTTTGGTATTATATCCCGTTTTCATAAATCATTAATTCATAATATTGAAGCGATAGATGCTCCTATTTTGTTTGAAGGGCTGCAATCTACTATGGTGTTGCACAAAGCTAAGTTACAAGGAAAAAAGTATTTGCGATTGCATAACCTTGAATCCAAATTTTATTCAGGAATGTTTCAAAGTGAAACCCAATGGATAAAAAAAATAATGTATTATTTGGAAGTAAGAAAGTACAAAGAATATGAAAAACAGTTGCATCATTTTAATCATGTTTTTACACTTTCTGTACATGAAAAAGAAGTGGTAAAATCGTGGTCAGATTCGGTTACATATGTGCCAGTTTTTAACGGAAATAAAAAGGTAATGCAAATTTCAGAACAGGGTGATTATGCTTTGTATCATGGTGATTTGCGATTGCCAGATAATAAAAGAGCCGTGCGATTTTTGATTAAGATATTTCAAAAAATCCCCAACTATAAATTAATTATTGCTTCATCAAACGGAAAGGATTTTGTAACGTCACAAATTAAAAATTTTACTAATATTGAATTTGTAATTATCGATAGTGAGTCGCATTTGGATACCTTGTTAGAAAACGCTCACATCAATGTTTTATTGTCATTTCAGCAATCAGGAACCAAGTTGAAGCTTATAAATTCATTGTTCAAAAGCCGTTTTTGTTTAATAAATGAAAACATGGTTGACGATAAAAACATCCTTCAATTATGCGAAATGGCATCTTCTGAAGGCGAATTTATCACTAAGATAAATGAATTAAAAAGTCGCCCTTATCTTGACAATCTTAATCGAAAAGAAATTTTGTCTCAGGTTTTAGATGACCAAAAGAATGCGCAAGTTTTAGCTTCCATTATAGAAGCCGATAAAGGTTAAACCGTTTTCTGAACTACTTCAAAAATAGTATTGTCTTCACATTTCAATGTTTTGGCTGGGAATTTCATAATCACTGCATAATCATGAGTGGCCATAATCACCGTTTTGCCATTTTCATTGATTTTTTTCAATACGGCTAATACTTCAGCACTGGTTTGTGGGTCAAGGTTTCCTGTAGGTTCATCGGCCAAAATCAATTCGGGGTCATTTAATAAGGCTCGCGCAATGGCTACTCTTTGTTGCTCTCCTCCCGAAAGTTGGTGAGGCAATTTATTGGAAATACCTTTTAACCCTACTTTCTCCAACACTTCATTAATTTTATTTTGCATTGAAGCTAAATCAGTCCAGCCAGTAGCTTTCAAAACAAACAACATATTTTCATTTACGCTTCTATCAGGTAATAAAAGGAAATCCTGAAAAACAATACCTAGCTTTCTTCTCAAAAACGGAATGTCATTTTCTTTTAAATTCGCCAAGTCATATCCCACTATAGTTCCTTGCCCTTCGGTTAGCGGTAAATCAGCATAAAGCGTTTTCATAAAACTACTCTTTCCCGTTCCGGTTTTACCAATAATATAAAGGAATTCACCCTTTTGTACTTCTAAATTTACCTGTGATAAAATCACTTTATTTTCTTGATAAATCGTAACGTTTTTTAATGATAAAACTGTTTGTGACATGTGTATTGGGTTTATGTTGTAAAAATAGTAAATATAAATTCCAATTTCCAAAAAAAGATAATGTGCATTTAGACATTAGATGATAGACAAATAGATAATAGACATTGGAATAAATCGCCAGGTCTCTCATCTCTCATCTCTCATCTCTCATCTCTCCATCTCTCATCTCTCCATCTCTCATCTCTCATCTCTCATCTCTCATCTCTCATCTCTTCGTCTCTCATCTCTTCGTCTCTCATCTCTTCGTCTCTTAAAAAATTGTTTACAACAATGTTTATAATAAAAAGAACAGTTTTTACGTTATAGAGTATAGAGTAATATTTTTGGGAAAGTAAATCGAAAAACTATGCGCAAAGTTTCAATGGTATTTTTTCTACTGATGCTAGTAGGAATTTCAAAGGTCTCGGGACAACAGTCGGTGATATACACACACCCTTTATCCGATTATGACAATGCTCTTTTGCTATACAAAGACAAACAGTACCAATCGGCACAAATTCTTTTTGATCGAGTAAAACAAAATACAAAAGATCAAGATGTTCAGTCTGATTGTGCTTATTATGCCGCCACTTGTGCCATACATCTGAATCAAAATAATGCCGATGAATTAATGGAACAATTCGTGGCAGATTATCCCACGAGTTCAAAACAAAACCAGGCTTATATTGAAGTAGCACAATACTATTTTGATCAAGGTAAATACCCACAGGCATTACAGTATTTTGATAAAGTAGATGAAAGTGCATTAACCTATGAACAAACCGAAAAGTTTACTTTTCAAAAAGGGTATGTTTTTTATACGGCCAACAATAAAAAAGAAGCCGCTAATTATTTTAATAAAGTGGCCAATTCTAAAGAATATGGTTCTCAAGCTAAGTATTACTTAGGAATGATGTCTTATGAAGGAGATAATTATCAAGAAGCCAATAAGTATTTTGACCAAATATCAGGCGAGGAGAAATACAAAGATATGCTGTCTTACTTTCAAGCGGATATGCATTTTAAGTTGGGCGAATTCCAAAAGGCCATTGATGCTGGTATAACAGCCATGCCTGTATCCAATGGTACTGAAAAATCAGAACTCAATAAAATCATAGGGGAAAGCTATTTCAATTTGCAACAATACGACAAAGCCTTGCCTTATTTAAAAGAATATAGAGGCAAAAAAGGAAAGTGGAATAACACTGATTTCTACCAATTGGGTTACACGTACTACCAACAAAAAGATTATGAGAATGCTATTTTGCAGTTTAATAAAATCATTGACGGGAACGATTTTGTAGCTCAAAATGGCTACTATCATTTGGGCGAATGTTATTTCAAAACCAATAAAAAGCAACAAGCATTGAATGCTTTCAAGAGTGCTTCTGAAATGGAATTTGATAAAAAAATTCAAGAAGATGCCAATTTAAATTATGCTAAATTGAGTTATGAGATTGGAAATTCTTACCAATCCATCCCGGATGTATTAAGTGCATTTTTGGCAAAATATCCAGATTCACCTAGCAAGAATGAGGTTGAAAACTTGTTGATTAACTCATACATTACCTCTAAAAATTACAAAGATGCCTTGACCTTATTAGAGAAAAACAATTCATCCGAAAACAGACCGGCCTATCAAAAGGTAACCTTCTACCGCGGTATTGAGTTGTATACTGATGGTAATTATCAAGAAGCATTGGCTATGTTCAAAAAATCAATAGGTACACCTAGAAACGAAAAGTTTACCGCTCGTGCTACTTTCTGGAAAGGAGAAACCGAATATGGCTTGGATAATTTTAATGAGGCGCTTTTGAGTTTCAAGCAGTTTGTGGGTTATGCTGAAGCAAAAAATACTCCAGAGAATAAAAACATCAATTACAATATTGCGTATACTTATTTTAAACAAAAAGAGTATGAGCAAGCGGGTAATTATTTTCAAAGTTATATAGATGCGAATAAGGATGACAAAGTTCGTTTGAATGACGCCTACTTGCGTTTGGGTGATTCCCGATTCGTTACTTCAAAATACTGGCCCGCCATGGATGCTTATAACAAAGCTATCGAAATGAAAGGCATTGATGCTGATTATGCAGCCTTCCAAAAAGCGTTGAGTTATGGTTTTGTTTCTCGAAATGACAAAAAGATTGACGACTTTACTAAGTTTTTGCAAAACTTCAAAACCTCGCAATACCGTGATGATGCTTTGTTTGAATTAGGAAATACCTATGTAACCGAAAACAAGACTGACCTAGCAGTGAAAACCTATGATCAGTTGTTGAGCGAATATAAAAATGGTTCCTTTGCTTCTAAAGCTATTTTGCGTCAAGGATTGGTTTATTATAATGCTCAGAAAGATGAATTGGCCATTGCCAAATTCAAAAAAGTAGCCGCTGAATATCCAAAAACTCCAGAAGCATTAGAAGCTGTTTCTACGGCTCGTTTAATTTATATGGATAATGGCAAGGTTGATGAATACGCATCATGGGTAAGAACGTTAGATTTTGTTGAGGTCTCAGATGCCGATTTGGATAATGATACTTATGAAGCCGCCGAAAAACAATACTTGCAAAACAATACCAAACAAGCCATTTCCAGTTTGAGTGGTTATGTGTCTAAATTTCCTAATGGTATTCACGCTTTGAAAGCCAATTTCTATTTGGCACAATCCTATTATGCTGATGGTTTAGAAAGCAATGCAGTGGCCAATTATGAAAACGTAATTAACAAACCAAGAAATGAATTTACTGAGCAATCGTTAGTGCGTTTGTGTGAAATCCATTTGAAAAAAGATGATTATACTAAAGCGATTCCAGTATTACAACGCCTGGAAACCGAAGCTGATTTTCCACAAAACGTGACTTTTGCGCAAGCCAATTTGATGCGCGCCTATTATGATCAAAAAGACTATGCCAATGCGGTTGTGTATGCCGATAAAGTATTAGCCAATCCAAAAACAGATGATAAAATAAAAAGTGATGCGCAAATCATTGTGGCCAGAGCAGCCATTCAGGTAAATGATGAAGCCAAAGCTCGGGTGGCTTATGCTAAATTGTTAGCCATTGCCAAAGGAGAATTAGCAGCTGAAGCTTTATATTATGATGCCTACTTTAAAAATAAAGATGGAAAATATGAGGACTCTAATAAAACGGTTCAAAAATTAGCCAAAGACTATTCAGGGTATAAATATTTTGGTGCCAAAGGATTGATTGTTATGGCTAAAAATTATTACCAAATGAAAGATAACTTTAGTGCCACCTCTATTTTAGACAGCGTGATTAAAAACTTCAGTACCTATACTGATATTGTCACCGAAGCACAAACAGAATTAGATACTATCAAAGGAGAAATTTCTAAAACGAATTCGTCAATAGAGAAATAGAGGATAGACAGATAGACGAAGAGATAATAGATTTTTTATGAATGATTTTAAAAGGCATAATTTTAAAAAGTTGAAAATCTGGCAAATGGGAATGGAATTAGCGACAACTGTTTTTGACTTAATGATAAATTTTCCAAATGAAGAAAAATTTGGATTGGCATCTCAAATGAACAGATGTGCTATTTCTATACCTTCAAATATTGCCGAAGGTTCAAGTAGAACTAATAAATCGTTTAGTCATTTTCTTGATATTGCACTTGGTTCATCATTTGAATTACAAACACAATTACTATTAGCTAATTCTAAAAAATATATTTCCGATAACGAGTTAAGTTACATAGAAGATAAATTAGAAGAATTCCAAAAGGCCACTATGTCTTTTCAAAACACTTTAAACTAAAAAACATGAATAGTAAAAAAAATATAACAATCCATACATTATCCTCTGGTCTATCATCTATCCGTCTCTCATCTATCTGTCTATTATTGATGACCAGCACAGTATTCGCTCAAAAAAAAGACGACAACATTGGTACAGAGGTTGTAAACGTGGTAAAGCCCTATACTCCGTCAATTTCGGATGCCTTTAAAGTTAAGGAAACACCAACGTTGGACGATGAAGAAACCTCAAGAAAAGAAAACATTCAGTACAATATTTTTTCGTTTCCTGTGGCTTCTACTTTTACGCCAGCCAAAGGAAAAGCGGCCAATGTAGACAAATCGCCTGCAGAGAAGCTATTCAGTAACTATTTGACCCTAGCGGCTGGAAATTACGGAACAGTAAATGCCGAACTTTTTGTAACTGAAAATATTAGTAACACCGATTATTTCGGTGGGATGTTACGCCATCTTTCTTCTCAAGGTGGGATAAAAGATCTAGTGCTCGACGATAAGTTTTTTAACACGGCTTTAGATTTAACTTATGGTAGTCGTACCAAAGCCATGACATGGAATGCGGATTTAGGCTATAAACACCAAATATACAACTGGTATGGCGTATTTCCCGGGGTTTTAGATGATGCAACGATTAATAGCATTAACGAAAAACAAACCTATCATACTTTGAATGTAGGAGGTAGATTAGGCTTGAGCGACAGTATTTTGAAAGATAGCTCCTTGAAGTTTACCCATTTTTGGGATGCATTTGGCTCGGCAGAGAATCGATTTGTGGTTAAGCCCTCCATGGAATTTGATATCATTGAACAAAAGATAAAAGCCGATTTTGTATTGGATTATCTGGGAGGTAATTTTAAACAAACCATTAATGGAGGTGATTCCTATAGATACGGATACACCAATATCGGATTCCAACCTAGTGTTAAAATTAAAAAAGATGAGTTGACCGTAAACGCTGGCGCTGGATTCTTTTATAGTGCAGCACAAGGAGGAGGTAAAAGCAAGTTCTTTATTTATCCACAAGTAACGGGCTCGTATAAAGTAGTGGGCGATTTGATGATTTTTTATGCCGGTTTTGAAGGTACGTTGCAACAAAACTCTTACTCCGACTTTGTACAAGAAAATTTCTTTGTATCGCCTACTTTGGGCGTTGCTCCAACCGATCAAAAATATGACATCTATGCTGGGTTGAAAGGTAAATTGGCCAATAGTTTGAGCTACAACATTCGCGGTTCCTATAAAAATGAAGACAACAAAGCGTTGTATAAAAACAACGGTTATGAAGAACTATCAAATAATACAGACGGTTATGCTTTTGGAAATTCCTTTAATGTGGTGTATGACAATGTTAAAACCTTAAGCTTCTTTGGTGAACTGAAAGCCGACTTTTCTAAGAACGTGTCTTTTGGGGTTAATGGTACTTTTAGCAGCTATAACGTTGATTTGCAAAAGGAAGCTTGGAATCTGCCAGGAATACAATTTTCTGCAAATCTAGATGTAACAATCACTCCTAAATGGTATGCCGGTTCTAGCTTGTTCTTTGTTGGAGAAAGAAAAGACCAATTCATTCACAGTTCTATTTTAATTGATTACCCTATAGAAAATGTAACCTTAAAAAGCTATTTTGATTTAAATGCTCACGTGGGTTATAATTATAGTAAGCGAATGACCTTCTTTTTAAAAGGGAATAACTTAACCAATCAAAATTACCAACGCTATATGAATTATCCGGTACAAGGATTACAAGTCATGGCAGGGGCGAGTTATAAATTTGATTTTTAAGATAGATGATAGACGAAAAGATAATAGATGATAGACGAAAAGATAATAGATAATAGACAGATAGATAATAGACAGATAGATAATAGATATTGTAAAAAGTCTCTCCGTCTCTCATCTCTCCGTCTCTCATCTCTTCGTCTCTCATCTCTTCGTCTCTCATCTCTTCGTCTCTCATCTCTTCGTCTCTCATCTCTTTGTCTCTCATCTCTTCGTCTCTCATCTCTTCGTCTCACAATATGAAACAGCTTATCCTTCATCGCTACAAAGAACTAGTTCAAGACCGTATAGATGTGTTTCAGGACATGATTTCGGGTTTGACCGTAGATGCACAAAATGATGCCAAAGGTTCTGCTGGCGATAAGCATGAAACAGCGCTATCCATGATGCATTTGGAACAAGAGAAACTCAATCACAAGCTGAAAGAAATACTGGAGCAGAAAAGTATATTAGATAAAATTGATGCTGCTGCTGTGCATCACAAAGTGGCTTTGGGAAGTGTAGTAATGGCTAATGGTATGTGGCTTTTTATAGCAGCCGCCTTACCTAAAATTAGCATAGCTGATAAAATTATTTTTGCATTATCCCCCCAATCACCTTTAGGAAGTAAACTTATGGGGAATTCCGTTGGTTTTACTTTTGAGTTAAACGGAAAGCCCTATCGTATCGAAAGCGTTTTATAAGGCCCTGCCGTCCGATTTTAAGAAAAGGGTAGTTAAGGTGCGTGCCCAATAGCGTGGTACATTATACTCATTTTGCAAATGGGCTATCACCTCGTTTGATTTTTTGTTTTGTGCTTCAAAGGCGGTGAGGATTTGTATCCAATCGGTTATTTTTTTTCCTGTTTTTTCAATGACTTGTTCGTCGGAAACATCCCAATATTCTTTTTTCATGTTGTTCGTTTATTTGAATAGAAATAAAAAAAGCACCTCATAGTGAAGTGCTCTTTTCGTTGTATTTATGGTAGTTTATTTTTTCTTATCTTCTTTTGGCTCTTCTTTTTTCATTTCAATTTTTGGTCGGTCAGAAGCGGCCATGTCTCTAATACATACATACTTGCCTTCTCTTTTTTCAAACATTGCCATGTAGTTTCCGGTATAAATAGCAGTGCTGGTTGAGTCAGACACTCTGTAACTTCCTATTTCTACTACTTGATTTCCGTCAGATGAAGGGAATACGTCATTGGCTACAAATGCAATTTGATTGCCTTTTTGGAAATTGGCTAAATCATCTTTGATCGATTTGTCAATGGCGAGTTTGCCCATTAAAGGCGGTTTGTTTTGTGAGAAACTAACTGCATCGTTGGCATAGTATTCTTCACCGATGAGTTCTCTGTTGTTGTACATTTCGGCCATTTTGTTTTCCATGCCCTGAATTTCATTTTTGATTTGCTCTTTATCAATAGCAACATCTTCAGTTTTGGGTTTGCAGGCTACTACGAATGTTAGCATAAGGGCTACTGTAATTCCTTTTAGTGTAATGTTCTTCATAAATTGGTCTTTAATTAGTTACTAATTTAGGTTAACAAACAAGGATGGGGAAGTATAAAGATAACATTATTTATGACAATTCAGTTATTATGCGTGCCTATTTTTTTTATTGGTATGATTTTGTGTTGGTTTTACCACCCCGTCATCCCGCTTTGCAGGATGCCACCCCTTCTAATCTTGGAGGGGAGCTTTTTACTGTTGTTTAAGATTGTAAGGGGTTTGAGCATGATTGAGACACTTGTGCATGCAAGAGTTAGCTTTCCCATTTCATTTTGGGCTTTTCCCATAGCTTTTCGAAAGTTTCCCATTTGATTTTAGAGTTTTCCCATGTCATTTTAGGCTTTTCCCATTGCTTTTCAGAAGATTCCCATTTGATTTTAGAATTTTTCCATGTCATTTTAGGCTTTTCCCATTGCTTTTCGAAAGTTTCCCATTTGATTTTAGAGATTTCCCATGTCATTTTAGAATTTTCCTATTGTCTATTAGTAGTTGCACAATGCATTATTGATTTTGCCCGTTTTGGATAAAAACAAACCCTGATGATATTAAATCGATCAGGGTTAGTTACTAGTCATTACTTATTTTTATTTTCCGGTTTTCTCTTTAAATTTTAAAGCTACTGCGGCTTTGTAATAAGCATTGGCGCCTTCTACTGATTTTAGGTATTCTTTGATTGGAATTACTAAAGAGAGTAGGTTGCCCTGATTGTCGTATAATAAATCATTCCGTTGTTTACGGGCGGTAATAAGGGCAAAGGTTTTATTGGCCGCTTCGTTATTGAGGTCTTTGAGGATGCCATACAAGTTTGTTAGTTTAACTGTTTTTAATTCGTCCTCATTAGGTAAATAAGCAGGGTAAGAGTTTAAGAAGCTTGCCAATGATTGCAAATTTGTGGCTCTGCTGGTGTAACTGAGTTGTGCATTGGAAATGGACTCGGTTGTTTCATTCTCTAGATTTTCTGCTTTGCTGATGGCTTGGTCTCCTCTTATTTTTTTTACTAAGGCTAAAACGTTGTCGTTTTCGGCTTTGGAAAGCCCAAGGGAGTTGAAGCTGTTTTTCACTCGGGTGCTAAGCTTTGAGAGGGGTTTGAAACCGTTCTCACGGTTAGCTACCGCGATTTTGAAGGGAGGTGTTTTATCGGCTAGGATTTGGATGCTTGCGATAAGCTCGTCTCTTAGTGACGTTAAACTGCCGATTGCGATTGCGGGATTTGTAGGTTGGTACAAAGTGCCCATTTCTTCTAATAACTGGATTAGCGCTGTGAAGTTGGCAACATTTTTAGCATGCCCTACTTCTGATGTGGATCTTTTTTTCATGACCTTTTGATTTATTTGATTGTATGTGAACTATTTCACGTTACATCGCAAGCCAAAAAAGATGCCAAAACAAGTAGGATAAAGCTTAAGATTTTCTTAAGATTTGGATAAGGGGGGGTACCAAACGATAGGACACGAGTGTTAACGGGGCATGGATTTTAAATCCGAAATATTGGATATAGAAATTTTCTATCGAGTTGGAGAGTCATTTTTAAATCGATGGTCGTAATGAAACTTTAAAAACTCACTATCCAAGTCTTCTCTTTTATATGCTAAATATTTGCCATGAAAAGGGTTGTCTTTATCTATATGTTCAATAATTGAAGTAACAGGATTGATCGCTATTACACCATAATCTAATTCTGTGTGATGAGTTGGACAAACAATAATTATGTTACCTTTAATATCCGGCCCTTGATATGTTCCACCTAGAGGTTTTAAATGATGGCCTTCAGAATAATTGTTTCCATTGTTTAGCTTAATACTTAAATCACATATCTGGCATTTCCATGAATTTTCAGATTTCACTTGTCTAGAAAGATTAGTGTCTCGAATTATTCTTGAAACTATTGTTGAAACTCTCGAAGGTGGATTATAATCAGGATATTGTGGTTCATTTAGAGTAGGAATAGTTATGATATCTATATCATTTAAGACTGGCTTGAACTCAATTTTATCTGAAATGGAGTTAAAAACATCATACATATCATCTGAGCATGTAGTGAAATACTTTTGTGCCATTCTTAATTCTTTCGTTTTGCCATATTCAACATAGAAACTACTTGAACTCTTTTTCAATATATTTTTTAATTCACTTTCATATTCCTTAAAAATTTCAGTAACAGAATAAGGTTGATCTAAAGGATTAAAAGAATCTAAAGCTATTCTTTGATAGGGAGGCAACCAATTCCCAGAATGTGCCGGTTTATTTTCTGTTATTACTAAAGGAGAAGATACTTTTGATATTCCATAAAAATGATATAAATCATTAATTTTTACCAAGTGAACTATAATATCATCTGTTTTTACTTTTTCCATTAGCTTCCATGTTTTTGTTCGCCTATTAGTATTATAAACAGGGCTCCAAAGACATGTTCCTAATTCCCAACCTGCCCCTCCATGAGGTAAATTAGTAATTTCTATGTAAATGTTTTGAGAGTATTTTTTTGTGGGTAACATTAGATAATTGTTGTGGGTTAATAATTTCTAATGTTTCAAATCTACATATTTAATTAATGCAAAAAGGGTTTAGTAAACCTTATTATCCCCAAGGAATAAAAAAATTAGTTGATTTTATACAGATTACAAATCAGCTAAAGGGGTCTTATATTTTTAAGAAAAACAATAAATTTTTGACAATCATTTATGAATAATCAAACTTTAGGTTTTTAAAATCTATCGAAAATAGAATAAATTTTAACACCCACTTCTCAGCGGGTGTTTATTCCTAACAAATGATGCTGTAATTAATCCTGTTAGGGATTCAATCTAGGTAGAAATAATAATTATTCGTTATAAAATCCCGTTAGGGATGATATTATTGATGTTCGTTATGAGGAAAGATACCATCCCTAACGGGATTTTGATTTTGTTTTGTGTTTTATGCAATGGGTTGAAACCCATTGCTACCGATATTTAACCCCTAATGGGGTTATTACCATCCCTAACGGGATTTTGATGTTGTTTTGTATTTTATGCACTGGGTTGAAACCCATTGTAATCCAAATTTAACCCCTAACGGGGTTATTTATATTGGCTCTTTAAAAAGATATCTTTCATCATAATCAATTCCAAACAATTTTAAAAACCCTATATATTCTTCTTGAAAAGTTTCCCTAGCATGATGTTGTTCTTGATTTTTGATATAATTAATTATTCTATTCACATGAGATTTGGAATAAGAAAACGCACCATATCCTCCTTGCCATTCAAATTTTACTTTTAAAAACTTCCTCTCATTTATCCATTTCGAAGAGCTTCCTTTGATGTCTTGCATTAAGTCGGAAATGGATTGTGTTGGACGCATACCTATAAAGATATGAATGTGGTCAGGCATTGCGTTAATAGCTAGCAGTCTATGATTGTGGTGCTTAATTATTCCAGCAATGTACTGGTATAATTCATCTTTGAATGAGGAATGGATTAATCCATCACGGTATTTTACCGCAAAAACAAACTGGATATGAATTTGTGTATAGGTATTTGCCATTACCAATGTATTATACCATCCCTAACGGGATTTTGTGTAGTGTTTATTTATTTTTTACCCAAATCAAATCCCTAACGGGATTATTGATTGACAGGTTTCAAAAACGGGTCAGGTCTCCAAAAATAATATAGAAACCTTAATCGCTATTACACTTTTTGTGTACATTTTAAAACCCTAATAGGTTTGATATACTACTGATACTGTATGTACATAGGGATAGGTTTGTACTGCAATACTTCCTCGGGGGAGTACATGGTGTTGGTACCCGCGTTGTCGTTTTTATAAAAGAGCTTGAAGCCGGTGAACTGAACGGGTTCGCTAAAGATGGCGTTTTTATAGGTAGCTCTTTTGAGGGCTTTGCTGCCAAAGCCGTCCATGTTCATAACGATTTGCACTTCGGGACAGGTTTTGATGTTTTGATACTCGGTGACCATCTTTTTGGTAAAGCGGTGCACGATGAGGATTTTAGGGGTAAGGTGGTTTTCTTGCACTACCTTAGTTAGAATGTTAACTGCATCATTGATTTCAGTAGCCGATAGGGTGCCTACTTTGGTACCAGGGATGCGACCGTCTTTCATAGCAAACTCGGGGTCGATACCCAAATGCACGTTGGGAAGTTTTAGGTAGGGCAGGAGTTGGGTGACTTCGTCTTTTATAGTGCCTTGTCCTATTTGCACATCAAGAAACACTATGGCGTTGATAGTTTTGGCCCAAGAGATGATGGTATCAATTTGCTTAAAAGGCATTCTCATGTGGTACAAATTGGCTTTACCGGGTTTGCTTTGGGCACTCACGGCTATGTAATGTAGGGCAGGTATGGTATTAACGGTGGTGTCGGCAGCTTTCCATGCGGCTACTTCTTCTTGTAGTTTTTGAAGCATTTCGTCTTTGGGTAGTTCGCCTAATATTCCCATGCGCTTGGAATACAAGTTGCCATAAAAAGCAATGATACGGTTGTAAGGAAGCAAGGCTCCTTTGAGCGGATAGGGTGTTTTGAGTTGCCATGCCGGAACACTGTCAGCTTGGTACATGGCGGCCATACGACGGTTGTAGTCAAGGGTATCAAGCTCGAAGTTGACAGGGGTTTTGACCGATGTTTTTAAGGCTTTGGATTTGTGTTTTACGGTATTAGGTTTGTTGGCTTTGGCCTTATTACAACCTATAGCGCACAAAAGGATTAACCCTATGAAGAGCAAGGCAAGAAACGGAACTAGTGGTTTACGCATTCGTTTTGGCTCTATATCGAGTCTTATTTAGGGTTTAGGGCAAATTATAGTACGCTAGTTATTCTTGTAACAACACCTCTAAAATGCTAATGGCAGCCTCACTTATCTTGGTCCCAGGACCAAAGACGGCAACAGCACCAGCATCAAATAGGAACTGATAATCTTGGGCAGGAATTACGCCACCAACAATGACCATAATGTCTTCGCGACCGTATTTCTTGAGTTCTTCGATTACTTGAGGAACGAGGGTTTTATGTCCAGCGGCTAAAGAGGAAACGCCTAGTATGTGCACGTCATTTTCTACGGCTTGCTTGGCAGCTTCTTGTGGGGTTTGGAACAGCGGACCAATATCCACATCAAAGCCTACATCGGCATAGCCTGTGGCTACTACTTTGGCACCACGATCGTGCCCGTCCTGACCCATTTTGGCAATCATAATACGAGGACGACGCCCTTCTTTCTTGGCGAAAGCGTCGGCTAGTTGTTTGGCTTTTTCAAAGCTTTGGTCGTTCTTGATTTCTTTACTGTACACGCCGCTGAAACTTCTGATTTGTGCTTTGTAGCGACCGAAAACCACTTCTAAGGCATCACTGATTTCACCCAGTGTGGCTCGGTTTCGGGCTGCTTCTACGGCTAAAGATAGTAAATTTTCATTCTGATGACTATCAGAATCTGTTGAATTATTCATTGAAGCCCTAGCACAATCGGTTAATTTTGCCAAGCTGGCTTTTACCTTATCGTTGTCGCGCGTAGCTTTTATCTGTTGTAATTGTTCAATTTGTTGTTGGCGCACCATTTGGTTGTCAACATCCAAAATGTGGAGTGGGTCTTCTTTATCCAATCGGTATTTATTGACCCCAACGATGATGTCCTGACTACTATCAATACGGGCCTGTTTACGAGCTGCGGCTTCTTCTATTCGCAGTTTCGGAATACCCGCTTCAATGGCTTTGGTCATACCGCCTAGGCTTTCTACTTCTTCAATGAGCGCCCATGCTTTATCGGCAATTTCTTTAGTCAAACTTTCTACGTAATAACTACCAGCCCATGGGTCAACAGTTTTGCAGATTTTGGTTTCTTCTTGTAAAAATATTTGAGTGTTACGTGCAATTCGTGCGGAGAAGTCGGTTGGTAACGCAATAGCTTCGTCAAGCGCATTCGTGTGTAAGGATTGAGTACCACCAAAGGCAGCAGCAGCGGCTTCAATTGCCGTACGCGCCACGTTGTTAAACGGATCTTGTTCGGTTAAACTCCAGCCCGAGGTTTGGCAATGCGTTCGTAAGGCTAAAGACTTTTCGTCCTTTGGATTGAATTGTTTTAGCAGTTTGGCCCATAGCATTCTTCCGGCACGCAACTTGGCGATTTCCATAAAATGGTTCATGCCAATGGCCCAAAAGAAGGAGAGGCGAGGGGCGAACTCATCAATCTTCATTCCGGTTGCTAAACCGGTGCGTATATATTCTAAGCCATCGGCTAAAGTGTAAGCCAACTCAATATCAGCCGTAGCTCCGGCTTCCTGCATGTGGTAGCCCGAGATGGAGATGGAGTTGAACTTCGGCATTTTCTTGCTCGTATATTCAAAGATATCGGCAATGATTTTCATCGAAGGCGTTGGTGGATAGATATAGGTATTACGCACCATGAACTCCTTTAGGATATCATTTTGTATCGTTCCCGAAAGCAATTCGGGGGCGACACCTTGTTCTTCAGCAGCTACTATGTAGAAGGCCATAATAGGTAACACGGCACCATTCATAGTCATAGAAACCGACATTTCGTTTAGCGGAATCTGGTCAAACAAGACTTTCATGTCTTCTACACTGTCAATAGCAACTCCTGCTTTACCTACGTCACCAACAACACGTTCGTGGTCAGAATCATAACCTCTATGGGTAGCTAAATCGAAGGCCACTGATAATCCTTTTTGTCCTGCAGCTAAGTTGCGACGGTAGAAAGCATTACTCTCTTCTGCGGTAGAAAACCCGGCATACTGGCGAATCGTCCAAGGGCGACGCACATACATGGTGGCATAAGGACCACGAAGGTTAGGGGCAAAGCCCGCTCCGAAACCAAGATGTTCTAGTCCTTCTAAATCTTCTTCAGAATAGAGAGGTTTTAATTGGATGTCTTCGGCGGTTTGGAAACTACTTGTTTCTGTACTATTGCCTATTGCCTTTTGCCTATTGCCTAGTTTTATATGTTGAATATCCTTTCTCATAATTATGCTTCTTGGGATAATCGCTCTTGCTCTAATTTCTCCGCTAATCTTTTTTCAATTATCGGTGTGATTAACGTTTTGCGCGGGTTTTGTTTTACGAAAGGGTACAATTCCAAATCGTGTTTCATTTTGTCGTTCTTGTTGGGATACTTATTGGTGCCCAATAGTATTTCTTTACCACTGTCAAACAACTCCTGTTCTTTGGTAGCGCTTTCACTAATTTTCTTTTGGATAGTTCCTTCGATTAATTGCGTAATCAAACCACCATTAGCTTCGATATCTTTGAACAACAGCAAGGCTTTTTCGGCCAACTGCGCTGTTACAATTTCGATATAATAAGCTCCATCAGCTGGGTTATTGACTTTATCAAAATAGCTTTCGTGTTTTAACACTAATAATTGGTTACGGGCTATTCTATCTCCAAATTCATTGTCTTTGTGGTACAAGCTATCGTAAGGTAAATTCGCAACAGCATTAGCTCCGCCCAAGATGGCACTCATACACTCGGTAGTAGTGCGCAACATGTTGACGTTGTAATCGTATAGTGTTTTGTTACGTTTGCTAGGTGTAGCGATGATATGACAATCAAAGTTGTGATTGTATTCTTTTGCCAAAGTATTAAAGAGTAGGCGTAAGGCTCTCAGCTTGGCTATCTCAAAAAAGTAATTGATGCCAATAGCCACTTCAATAGTTATAGGTTGGTTTAAATTCTGAACTCGATTGAAATACTCATTCACATGGGCCAAAGTGTAGGCGAGTTGTTGCACTATATTGGCGCCAGCGTTTTGGTAGGTTCCGGAACTGATGTTTAAGAAAGGGAAGCTACTGTTTATTTTATTAAAAACATCGAAGTCTTTGTCTAGATTTTCAAACCAATTGCCATCTTTTACTAATTGCCCAATGGGGTCAACTTGAATGGTAATATTGACGTTGTTTTTTGTGGCAAAAGCATTGATTTTAGCAACGAAATCAACAGAAAGAAAAGGCAAATGAAGGTAATACGCTATCTTTTCCAATGGAAGGTTTTGCATCAATTCTTCTATGGAAATGGTTTCATTTTCAATAGTAAACCGGATGCTTTCGGCACCGCGATTTAAACTGTCTAGAGCTCTTTTATTGGATAAGGCTACATCGTGAACGAAGATGTTTTGCAGGATGGAGAAAGCCTTTTCTGGAGTGTTGACTCCTAGTTTTGCAGTGTCCTCATCGTTATGGTAAAAGGGTTTTACTTTGATGCCTTCGGGAGATTCCCAAACCAAGGTTTCGTTATAGTCGGCGCCTTTGAGTTCGAATTGAATCTGTTGTTTCCATTGTTTGGAACTAACGGCATCAAACGCATCGAATAAATGTTCTGCCATAATGTTGTGTTATAAAGATTTTGATTTGGATTGCTCCTCTTTTATAGAATCGCCTTCAAATTCAATGATGTAAATGTCTTCGCTGTCGCGTTTCATATAGTATTTTTCGCGGGCGTATTTTTCAATCTGGTCCGGATTTTTGAGGAGTTTGATGTTCTCTTTATCTTTTTTAATCTCGTCCTGATAGTATTTTTTATTGTCTTCGAGTTCGTTAAGTTGTTTGTTTAAAATACGATGTTCCATATACGAAGTGTTGTCTAGGAACAACATCCAAACGGTAAAAAAAACCAACACAATTACATAGCGGTTCCCCAAGATTTTGAGGATAGGATAGGTATCGGTTAGGTTTTTAAAATAACTCATTTAGCTAATTCTTTGGTTGATTACGGCTCTTACCACATCAATGGCTACGGTATTGTATTTATCATTTGGAATAATGATATCAGCAAAGGCTTTGGTAGGCTCGATAAACTGTTGGTGCATAGGTTTCAGGGTTGTTTGATAACGATTCAAAACTTCTTCCATATCACGACCACGCTCGGCAATATCTCTTTTTAGTCTTCGAATTAATCGTTCATCAGAGTCGGCATGTACAAATACTTTTACATCAAATAAATCACGAAGTTCAGGATTGGTAAAAATTAAAATTCCTTCCACTATCATTACTTTTCTAGGATGTGTTACGATAGTATCATCGGTGCGGTTGTGTGTAATGAAAGAATACACGGGTTGCTCTATGGTTTTACCTTCTTTTAAATCTTTTAAGTGTTGTACTAAAAGTTCAAAATCGATGGCGCGAGGATGGTCAAAATTGACTAAGCCTCTTTCTTCATAGCTTAAATGGTTATTTTCTTTATAGTATGAATCTTGCGATAAAATGCCCACCTCAGTTTTGGGTAATTCATTCATAATTTGATGAACTACGGTTGTTTTACCGCTCCCTGTTCCTCCGGCAATTCCAATAATAAGCATATAGTATTGTGTTTGTTTTATATCCAACAAAAATAGAAATTATATCGAAAGAGAATTTTGTTTTTGATAAAATATTGAAAAAGAATAAAACTTAAAAAAAGATTTTGTTTCCTAATTAATAGTGGTATATTTGCCCCTCGTTTTCGGGGTGTAGCGTAGCCCGGTTATCGCGCCTGCTTTGGGAGCAGGAGGCCGCAGGTTCGAATCCTGCCACCCCGACTAGTAAATCCTTTCTGCATTTGCAGAAAGGATTTTTTAATTATATAAATAAGAGCAACTCGTTGTATCTTATTTATATAATTAAAAAATCACAGTGCAGCAAGCACTGAAGGATTTATTTGAAATAGAGCCCCCATCAGGATC
>CANJDA010000012.1 GCA_947472705.1 Flavobacteriaceae bacterium | reverse complement strand
ATCAAAAAAATTCCAGTAGTTTTGGGTGAAGTTGATATATTAAAAGCTCTTTTAACCTTACCAGGTGTCACTAATGCTGGAGAAGGTCAATCGGGTTTCAATGTTCGAGGTGGAGGCGCTGATCAGAATTTAATTTTATTAGACGAAGCTACTATTTTTAATTCATCACATGTTTTCGGTTTCTTTTCGGTATTCAATCCCGATGCTATTAAGGATTTGAAATTGTACAAAGGCGCTATTCCTGCTCGTTTTGGAGGAAGAGTTTCATCGGTTTTAGATATATATCAAAAGGATGGAAATAGCAATAAATTAGGAATTAATGGTGGTATTGGCTTAATCTCGAGTCGGCTTTTGGCAGAAGGCCCACTAGTAAAAGGCCGAAGTTCTTTCCTTATGGCCGGAAGAGCTTCTTATGCCCATTTATTTTTAAAATTATCAAACAACAAAAACTCGGCCTATTTCTATGACTTAAACACCAAAATAAACTATAAACTGAATGAAAGAAACAACTTATTCCTCTCTGGTTATTTTGGCCGAGATGTATTCAGTTTGAATAAAAGTTTTATTAATACCTATGGAAACGCCACATTAAACCTGCGTTGGAACCATTTATATTCAGATAAATTATTCACCAATCTTTCCCTAATCTATAGTGATTATTACTATGGATTGGATTTGAATTTAATTGGCTTAAAATGGGACTCAGGTATCAAAAATTACAATATCAAATATGATTTCAAGCACTATCTTACCGATAAAATTAAACTTAATTATGGTATTAGCGGTATTTACTACGACTTCAATCCAGGAACGGTTGAACCTTCTAATTCTAGTTCCCAAATTAATTATAAACAACTCGAAAAGAAATATGCTTTTGAGCCTTCCCTTTACATTGATGCTGAAGAAAAAGTAACTAAAGATTTATCTATTTATTATGGTTTGCGTTACAGCATGTTTTACCGTTTAGGGAGTTCAACTGTAAATTTGTATCAGAACAATCAGGCAGTAGTGTTCAATCATGACTTCCAAATTTATGAAAAAGGAACGCCAATCGATACCAAATATTATGGACACAATAAAGTTATTGAAAGCTTTAACAACTTAGAACCAAGAATTGCAGCTTCCTATCAGTTAGATGAAAATGAGTCGATCAAAGCGAGCTACAACCGTATGACACAATATTTACAATTGATTTCCAATACCGCTTCACCAACACCTTTGGATATTTGGATGCCAAGCGATAAATACATAAAACCTCAGATTTTAGACCAAGTAGCTTTAGGATATTTTAGAAATTTCAAAGAAGATAAGTATTCTTTGGAAGTAGAAACTTTTTACAAGAAAATCAAAAACCGTCTCGACTATATTGACGGTGCCGATTTGATTGCCAACGAAGCAATAGAGCAAGTCGTTTTAAATAGTGAAATGAGAGCATATGGGTTAGAGGTTTTATGGCGAAAAAATACTGGCAAACTAACTGGATGGATTTCCTATACGCTTTCTAAATCTCTACAAAGAACTCCGGGCAGAGATGCCACAGAAACTGGAATTAACAATGGTAGTTGGTACAATTCAGCCTATGATAAATTGCATAATTTATCGGTTACCAGTTCCTATAATTACAATCAAAAGTGGACCTTTGGAGCCAACTTTGTACTTCAATCTGGGCAACCTGTAACTTACCCAAACACACAATACCAATATGGCACAGATGACCCAATAACTATTCCAAATTATGGATTGCGAAACGGGAACAGACTTCCCGCATATCATCACTTAGATTTATCAGCAACCTACATACCAAAACCCAACAAGAAAAAAGGCTGGCAAAGCGAATGGGTATTCAGTATTTACAATGTGTATTCCCGTAAAAATGCAGCTTCCATTTCATTCAGGCAAAATGTAGATACTGGAGCTAATGAAGCTGTTCGATTATCCATTTTTGGTGTAGTGCCAGGCGTTAGTTATAACTTTAAATTTTAATGCTATGAAAAACTTATTATATATATTCTCAATTATAACGGCTGTTTTGTTAAGCAGTTGTGAAGACGTAGTTCAAGTAGATTTAGATACTGCCGCACCTAAATTAGTAATTAACGGTTCATTGCAATGGCAAAAAGGAACGGCTGGCAACGAGCAAAAAATAAAATTAACCACTACCACAGGTTTTTACGATACTACTATACCAACCGTCTCAGGTGCTTTGGTTTTGGTAACTAATAGTGACAATGTAACTTTTAATTTTACCGAAGAAGTACCAAGTTCTGGCTTATATCTGTGTCATGATTTTGTCCCTGAAATTGACAAAACCTATACTTTAACCGTAGTGCTAAACGGAGAGACCTATAATGCAACCGAAACCTTGAAAAGCGTTTCCCCTATTACAAACATCACACAAAACAATGAAGGTGGATTAAGTGGTACCGATATCGAGATCAAATCCTATTTCAACGATCCAGGAGATGCTGTCAATTATTATTTGTTCAAATACAAATCCAGTAACGATGCCATTCCAAGTTATGAAGTTAACGATGATGAATTTTTTCAAGGGAATGAATTCTTTGGGTATTATACCAATGAAGATATAGCCGCTGGTGATACTTTAGACATCACTATTTATGGTATTTCTAAACGCTATTCAGAATACATGAACAAATTAATTTTAATTTCTGGAGGAAGTAATGGCCCATTTTCTACTCCACCTGCAACCATAAGAGGTAATATTGTCAACCAAACACATCCTGATAATTATGCCTTAGGCTATTTCAATCTTTCGGAAACCGATATTAGACAATATGTAATACAATAAATATATGAATGAAGAGTAACCATTTTAGATTTCAGAAGTTAGGAACTAAGTGAAACAATATTACTAAATTTACACTTTCATTCTGAAATCTAAAATCATCATTCATAATGTCATCACATCATATCGTTCGCGACGACCAAGAACCAGCTTTAATTATTGCCAATGGAGAAGCTTGTAGCTCAGAATTATTAGGGCAATTATTAGAATGGTCACCTTTGGTAATTGTTTTAGATTCGGCTATTGAAAGAGTTTTAGAATTAGGAATAAAAGTAGATGTGTTATTAGGTGATTTCGATAGAGGTTTTGATGCCGATTATTATAAAGAAAAACAATTTCCTTTAGAAATTGTACATACTCCTAATCAAGACAAAACCGACTTAGAAAAAGCTTTTGATTATCTTATTGAAAAAGGACACAAAGCCGCCAATGTTATATGGGCGACAGGAAAACGTGCCGATCATACCATTACCAATCTGACTAATATTGTGGCTTACAGAGATAAATTGAAAATTGTGATTCTTGATGACCATTCAAAAGTATTTTTATTAGGCAATAAATTTGAAAAATGGTATACCGCTAATACAATTCTTTCCTTAATTCCGATTGGAAAAGTATCAGGTATCACCACTCAAAATCTTTATTATTCTTTAAAAAATGAAGATTTAACTATTGGCTACCGAACGGGAAGTAGCAATCATGTAAACACTGATGGCCTAGTTTCTATTACGCATACTAAAGGCGATTTATTACTAATGGAATGCTGGGACTAACTTTGTAACTTTGTATAGCTACTTCATAAAAAATTGAATCAAACTAACATCATTTAACAAAATTACAAATGAAATTCCAAGTCGTATCTGAATACCAACCCACTGGTGATCAACCACAAGCCATTGACAAATTAGTCTCGGGTTTAAATAATGGTGAGAAATACCAAACGCTTTTGGGTGTGACTGGTTCGGGAAAAACGTTTACAATGGCCAATGTCATTCAGGAAGTAGACAAACCTACTCTGGTTTTGGCACACAATAAAACCTTAGCCGCTCAATTATATTCAGAATTCAAACAATTTTTTCCTAATAATTCGGTGCAGTATTTTGTATCGTACTATGACTACTATCAGCCCGAAGCATACATTCCTGTAACAGGAGTTTTTATCGAAAAAGATTTATCCATCAATGATGAATTAGAAAAACTGCGCTTAAGCACCACTTCTGCGCTCCTATCAGGACGTCGTGATGTTTTAGTTGTGGCTTCAGTATCTTGTTTATACGGAATTGGAAACCCTGTCGAGTTTCAAAAAAATGTGATTTCTATTGAAAAAAATCAAGTCATTTCTCGTACAAAATTACTCCATCGTTTAGTTCAAAGTTTATATTCTAGAACCGAAGCTGAGTTTACTCCAGGCACCTTCAGAATCAAAGGTGATACAGTTGAAATATTTCCTAGTTATGCCGATGAACCTTTCCGCGTGCATTTCTTTGGAGATGAAATTGAAGAAATTGAAGCTTTTGATCCTAAAACCTCAAAAGTTTTTGAAAAATATGAAAAACTGAATATTTATCCCGCTAATATGTTTGTAACCTCTCCTGATGTGTTGCAAGCAGCTATTTGGGATATTCAGCAAGATTTGGTTAAACAAGTGGATTATTTCAAAGAAATAGGCAAACATCTTGAAGCAAAACGTTTAGAAGAACGCACCAATTTTGATTTAGAAATGATACGCGAATTGGGTTATTGTTCTGGAATTGAAAATTATTCCCGCTACTTAGACCGTCGCTTACCTGGGACAAGACCGTTCTGTTTATTAGATTATTTCCCCGATGATTATTTGATGGTGGTAGATGAAAGTCATGTAACCATTTCTCAGGTACATGCTATGTATGGCGGGGACAGAAGCAGAAAAGAAAACTTAGTTGAATATGGTTTCCGTTTACCTGCTGCTATGGACAACCGTCCGTTGAAGTTTGAGGAATTTGAAAGTATGCAAAACCAAGTGGTCTATGTATCAGCAACCCCTGCAGATTACGAATTGCAAAAAAGTGAAGGGATTTATGTAGAGCAAGTCATTCGCCCAACAGGATTATTGGACCCCATTATAGAAGTGCGCCCGAGTTTAAACCAAATCGATGATTTAATTGAAGAAATTCAATTGCGTTGCGAAGCTGATGAAAGGGTTTTGGTCACTACATTGACTAAAAGAATGGCAGAAGAATTGACCAAATATTTAACCAAAGTTTCCATCCGATGCCGATATATACATTCGGATGTAGATACTTTGGAACGTGTAGAAATAATGCAAGATTTGCGTAAAGGTTTGTTTGATGTTTTGATTGGAGTTAACTTATTGAGAGAAGGTTTAGATTTACCAGAAGTATCTTTGGTAGCAATATTAGATGCTGATAAAGAAGGTTTTTTAAGAAGCCATCGTTCTTTGACCCAAACAGTAGGTCGTGCCGCTCGAAATGTAAATGGAAAAGCTATTTTGTATGCCGATAAAATTACCAACAGCATGCAAAAAACCATAGACGAGACCAACTACCGAAGAGAAAAGCAAACCGCCTACAATACTTTGAATGGATTGGAACCAAAAGCGCTAAACAAAAGTTTGGGCAATGCTTTGAGCAGCAACTCCGTATCTACTCAATATTTTGAAGACAAATTAGCCAAAGCAGCTGAACCAGAAAGCCTCTATTTATCAAAGTCCGAAATTGAAAAAAAAATCAGAGAATCGAGAAAAGCGATGGAAAAAGCCGCCAAAGATTTAGATTTTATACAAGCTGCTAAAATAAGAGATGAAATAAAAGCCTTGCAAGATAGAATTTGATTTTTTGCATCCTACAAATTCTTCAATATTTACTCAAACATTTATCTATATTGAGATTACAATATAAAGAACATGTAATCAAAAGTAAAGAAGTGATTTACCATTTTTTTTGTAAATTGTATAATTTATCTTAGATTTACAATGAAACAATACTAAATAGTAAGGCAAAACTAATTCGAGGATATACAAATTCAAACTATACGATTGAAAAATAACAGCTAGAAACTATGCTCTTTAACTCAACCAACTTTGCACTATTTTTACCTGTAGTTTTTACATTGTATTGGTTTGTAACTAATAGAAATTTAAAGTTTCAAAATTTATTTTTATTAGTAGCAAGTTATTTTTTTTATGCCTGTTGGGATTGGAGATTTTTGTTTTTACTCATATTTTCCACTTTGTTAGATTTTGCTTTAGGACTAAAAATTCACAAAACCAAATCTCAAAGGAACAAATTAATCTGGCTTTGGCTCAGTATAGTAATTAACTTGGGATTTCTAGCGGTTTTTAAATACTATAATTTCTTTGCCGAATCTTTTGCTAACGGATTGTCACTTATTGGTTTCAAGGCTGAATTTATCACCTTGCAGGTAGTATTACCAGTTGGAATATCCTTTTATACATTTCACGGATTATCTTATGTAATCGACCTGTATAAAGGCCGTATAGAACCTGAAAGAAACTTCATTAACTATTCGGTTTTTGTTAGCTTTTTTCCTCTTTTAGTAGCGGGTCCGATTGAAAGAGCCACCCATTTATTACCACAAATTCTAAAGAAAAGAGAGTTCGATTATGCCAAAGCAGTCGATGGTTTGAAACAAATTTTATGGGGAATATTTAAAAAAGTGGTAATAGCTGATAACTGTGCGGTTTTTGCAAATTTGATTTTTAATCATTCTGCAGACTATAACGGTAGTACACTTGTCATTGGGGCTCTATTTTTCACATTCCAGATTTATGGAGATTTTTCTGGATATTCCGACATTGCAATTGGAGTTGCCAAACTCTTTGGCATCGACTTGTTACGAAACTTTGCCTTCCCATATTTTTCGCGTGACAATGCTGAGTATTGGCGAAGATGGCACATTTCGTTATCCTCTTGGTTTCGGGATTATCTATACATTCCGCTTGGTGGTAGCAAAGGCGGCACATGGCAGAAGATTCGGAATGTGCTAATTATTTTTTTGCTTAGCGGTTTTTGGCATGGTGCAAATTGGACATATATTGTCTGGGGCCTTTTGAATGGTTTATATGTTTTACCTTCTGTGATTCTTAGGACCAATCGCACTAATCTTGAAATAGTTGCCAAAGGCAAACAGCTGCCTACTATAAAAGAATTTTTTCATATTCTCATTACATTCTGTTTGACTGTTTTTGGCTTTATTATCTTTCGTTCCAATACTATATCTCAAGCTTTTGATTACATCAAAACCATTTTTTCAACTTCACTATTTACGGCTCCTCACTTTGAAGACAGCGGTAAGGCAATCATAACAGGCTGGTTAATAATTTTCTTCTTGATTGTAGAATGGTTAGGCCGGGAGCAGCAGTATGCCATCGAAAAACTAGGCATCAAATGGCCAAAGCCAATCCGATGGGCAATGTATTATACCATCATAATAGCCTTATGTTATTTTGCCGGTTCTAAACAACAATTCATTTATTTCCAATTTTAATCTATGAAGAAGTTTTTAATACAACTATTGCTATTTTCTATTCCATTCTTAATTATTTTGGGAGTGCCATCCTATATTTTATGGAAATCAAAAGAAAATTTCTATAGAATAGATTCTGTTATCAGTAGTAATGAAAAATACCTTATTGGATATACCTATAACGAAATTAATTATGGCTTTTTAAAATGGGATTATCTAAATACACATGAAAAAAAAACGGTATGGGCCTTAGGTTCTTCTAGAGTATTACAATTTAGAAAAAACATGTTCGATGCTTCTTTTTACAATGCAGGATATATGACTTCAAAGTTAAATGAGTTCAGGCCATTTTTAAAAAACATACCCGATAATAAACTTCCCGACTATATTATTTTGGGGCTCGATCAATGGATGTTTAATGACAATTGGGATCATTTGAATGTAATTCCAGACAAAAATTTATGGAGAAATAATTTTACTTTATATCCAAAACCTTACCCATTATATAGAACAATATATGAAGATATCTTTGCCGGGAAGTATTCTTTTGCCTCTTTATTTGAAGATAAAACTTCTGTTAAAAAAATTGGACTTAATGCTATTATGAATGATACCGGATTTAGAAATGATGGCAGTTTCTTTTATGGCGGTCAAATAGACAAACTAATACGGAATGATTCAACTATGGAGGATTTCAATTATGCTAATACTTTTGAACGAATAAAAAAGGGGGAAGGACATTTTGAATATGGTACATTTGTAAATAATAAAGCACTTATTGAATTGGACAAAATATTAGCGTATTGTAAACTCAAAAAAATAAGAGTTATTGCTATTTTGCCACCTTTCCCTAATAAAATATTTATTAAACTTAAGGAAAGTCATCATTATGATTATATGAAATCTATATATCAGAAAGTGAAACCCATTATTGATAAATACCAGTATGAAATACATGATTTAACAAATATATCATCATGCGGTTCTAATGATTTTGAGACCATTGATGGTTTTCATGGTGGCGAAGTAACATATCAAAAATGCTTGTTGACAATTTTAAAATCTGGCTCTATATTAAATAAGGTAGCTACTATTCAAAAACTTGAATTCGACTTATTACACAAAAAAAATAATTATACGGTTTACGGATATTGATTCCTAGTTTAACTGTTCTTGAAATACTTCTAGCAAAAACTCAGGAGAAATCATTTTAGTTGGAGAAACTTCCATTGCTTTCAGTACCCTTTTTATAGCATGTGGGTTGAGACCCATATTAATGCCTATTTCGTGAATTTTTATTTGCTCCCTTTCGTGCAATACTCCGTCACAATGCATAAGCAAGGCTAATCGGTAAAACTGCTGAATGCGTTCAAATTCTGATTTAATAATTATAGGATAATTTTCTTGATGAAACAAAGCTTTGAAATCATCTTTGGAAACTTGGAGCTCTTCTGCTATCATAGTTAAAAACAGATATTCTCTTTCATGAAGTCTACCGTCAACTACAGAAAAAGCAATCATTTCTGCTAATAATGCCAATTTCTCTTCGTATCTGTCCATTTAATTTTTGTTATTTTTTTAGCTAAAATATAATTTTTTGTGAAATTATACTAGTTAATTGATTTCTAAAATAATTTTTAATATAATTTTGCTTCAATAAATAATAATTTTATGAATATTAGAATAGTAACACTATGTTTACTTTTAACTACACTTTACGCTTCTGCACAATACAATAACAATTATGGTGCTTTAAGAAATAATGGAGTCCCACAAACCAACGATTCAAAACCAACTGCAGCACAAATTGAAAAAGAAAAAAATGCTCAGATTGCTAAAATTATGGATAAGTTAAAAACAGATTTAACCCTTGATGATCTCCAAATGATTGCAATCAAAAATGAAATTCTTACCAGTAATAAAAACACTGATATCCTAATGAAAAAAGAGGATATATCAGAAGAAGATAAAAGCAAAGAACTTAAGGCCATTCAAGAAAAAACAGAAAAAAATATCCTAAGTTATCTTAACACTTCTCAAAAAGAAAAATTCCAGGTTTTAAAAGAAGAAAGAGCAGTTGGAAAAAATGACAAAAAGAAAAGAAAAGACAAAAACAATGAAAAAGAGGTTGAATAAGACGCTAAGCTTACTTTAATTTGAAAAATATAACATTATTACTTTTCATATTAGTCTTTGGAAAAACTTTTTCACAACAAAGTACTGCTAGTAAACAGGTATCAACATTCACTCTTGATGCCCCACAACTGCTAAGCACAAAAAAAATCTGGATTTATTTGCCTATAGGCTATAACAATTCAACCAAAAGATATCCTGTCATTTATATGCATGATGCTCAAAACCTCTTTGATGCCAAAACATCCTATGTGGGTGAATGGAATGTAGACGAAACGTTAGATAGCATTAAAGCTCAGGTAATTATTGTCGGCATTGAAAATGAAGGCAATAAACGAATAGAAGAATTGACTCCTTTTAAAAATGAAAAGTATGGAGGAGGTAAAGCCGATGCCTACTTAGATTTTATAGTAAGTACTTTAAAACCAAAAATAGATGCTACTTATCGAACGAAAACCAATGCTCATAACACCTGTATTATGGGAAGTTCACTTGGTGGGCTAACTTCGTTTTATGCTGCTTTAAAATATCCTAAAATATTTGGCAAAATAGGTTGCTTCTCCCCTTCTTTTTGGTTTGGGCGAGATGCAATGAACGAGTTGATGTCAAAAACGGAATCCTTTAGAACCAAAGTTTACTTTCTCTGTGGTGACAATGAAGGTGATCCTGATGTCATTCCCGATATGGAATCCATTGAACATTGGGTAAACACAAAACGCTGTGAATGTAATAAACTAAACAAAAAAGTTATTGTTAAAGGAGGACAGCATAACGAAAAATTGTGGCGTGAGAGTTTTAAAAAGGCGTATCTTTGGCTATTCTAAAAACCAAATAATGAACAACAACGATATATTTAAAAAACTTCGAGTTGCATTACAATTACGCGATGACCAAATTGTAGAAATAATGCAGTTGGTAGATTTTAGAATTTCTACTGCCGAGATTGGAGCTTTTTTTAGAAATGCAGACCATCCAAAATACATGGATTGTGGTGATCAAGTTTTACGCAACTTTTTGAATGGATTGGTCATTCATTTGCGTGGCACCAAAGAGAATCCGAAAAACGCTATGGATGTTATCAAACAAAATCAAGAAGCGGTTAAAAAAAATACTTCTGATACCCGAGCCAAAGGCGAACTAATCTCAGCTAAACCAAAAGCAGATTATAAATCTGCTCCAAAAACCGAATTTAAAAAGAAGCCAGCTTCTAACACAAAAAATAAGAAACCCGCTCCAAAAGTTCAAGTTGTGGAAAAAGTTAAATTCAAAAACGGAAAAAAATAATTTCTTAATTAGGGTAAATACTATATTTGCCTGTTCTAAAATTAATTAACCAATACAATAACAAATGAAATTAATTAGTAAATTTTTAATTACCGGGATGGTAATTATGGCATTTTCATGTAATAATGATACAGAAAAGACAAACGATTCTAATTCAAAAATAACTACAAATGCAGCACTTGCTGTAACTCCAAAGAAATTTTTATTTGATGCAACAAAAGCCGAAACTGCAGGTAATGCTGACTGGGTTTTGGATGCCGATACTTCACCTCAACGATTTCCAACTCCAGCACAATCCAACATTACAGCTACCACCACAGAAAGTTTTTGGCGTGGCGGATTATCTGCATGGGGAGTAGCTTTGGCAAAATTAGGCCATACCGTTGAAACTTTGCCATCAGGAACTGCTATCACCTATGGTGGAACAGGAGCTCAAGATTTAAAAAACTATAATGTTTTCGTAATTGATGAACCAAACATTCGATTCACAGCAGCTGAAAAAGTAGCTATTTTGAATTTTGTAAACAATGGTGGTGGTTTATTTATGATTTCAGATCATACAGTTTCTGATAGAAATAATGACGGTTGGGATTCGCCAGCGATTTGGAATGACTTAATGTCAAATAATACCGTTAAAACAAACCCATTTGGGATTACTATTACATTAAATAACTTTTCAGAAACTACTTCAAATAGGTTAGCTGCAACTACAAATCCAATATTAAATGGATCTCAAGGAACGGTAAGCCAATTGAAATTTTCTGCAGGAGCTTCCATGTCAATCAACACTACAGCTAACACAACAGTCCAAGGATTAATTTGGAGATCAACTTCTTCACAAGGAACTTCTAATATCATGTGTGCTTCAGCCTCTTATGGATTAGGAAGAGTTTTTGTTATTGGTGATAGTTCTCCAGCTGATGACGGAACAGGTGCTAGTGGTGATACTTTGTATCCAGGTTGGACTGAATTAGCCTCACACTCAAGATTACACATGAATGCTTCACTTTGGTTGGCAAAGTTGTAAAAAATAAAATGGATATAAGTAAATCAAAGCCTGAGTTAGACTCAGGCTTTTTTTATTCAAATAATCTTAACTAAAGGGCTTCATTTTTTGGAGCATTTTTTTTCAAAAGAAAATTTTTGCCACAGATTCTGGCGCACTTTTTTAAAAAAGAAAAAATGTGCACCAGATTTTGTTTTAAAGTGTACTTGCTAATTGCTGAACAACTTTATGGCAACAAAAAACCTGAGCTTTCACTCAGGTCTTATTTATTCGTTTCGTTGTCTTTTCTGTTCTCGTGCCAGTAGTGTATTTTTCAATAGCATGGCTATAGTCATTGGACCAACTCCTCCAGGGACTGGAGTAATATAGGAGGCTTTTTGAGATACATTTTGAAAATCGACATCACCTGTAATTCTATACCCTCTTGGATCTTTATCATCTGTAACGCGGGTGATTCCTACATCGATCACTACAGCATCGTCTTTTATCATTTCTGCTTTCAAATAATTGGGAACTCCCAAAGCTGTAATTATGATATCGGCTTGAGTTGTGATTTGCGCGATGTTTTTAGTGTAACTGTGTGTTAAAGTAACAGTTGAATTTCCAGGAAAACCTTTTCTTCCCATCAAGATACTCATGGGTCTTCCAACAATGTGACTTCTACCAATTACAACAGTATGTTTCCCTTGTGTTTCTACTCCGTATCGTTCCAATAATTCTAAAATTCCAAACGGAGTAGCCGGAATAAAAGTTGTCATATCCAAGGCCATTTTACCGAAATTTTCAGGGTGAAAACCATCAACATCTTTGCTTGGATCAATAGACATGATAATATGCTGCGTATCTATTTGTTTAGGCAAAGGCAATTGCACAATAAACCCATCAATGTTATTGTCTTCGTTAAGCTCTTTAATTTTTTTCAGTAACTCCGTCTCCGAAGTAGTACTTGGCATTTTTATTAAGGTAGATTCAAATCCTACTCTTTCACATGCCTTTACTTTGCTGCCCACATAGGTTAAACTAGCACCATCACTTCCAACAATAATTGCTGCTAAATGAGGAACCTTTTCCCCATTAGTTTTCATTTTTTGGACTTCGGCAGCAATCTCATTTTTGATATCTTCTGATATTTTCTTTCCGTCTAAAATTTGCATGTGTACTATTTGTTGTGTTGTTTTATCAATAAAAAAGACGCGATATAACGCGTCTTCACTTTAATTCATTCCTTTCATTCCATTCATCATGCGCATCAAATTCTTGCCTCCTCCACCTTGCATCATTTTCATCATTTTGCTCATTTGGTCAAATTGTTTCATCAACTGATTTACTTCTTCTATTTTTCTACCCGAACCTTTAGCGATTCTGGTTTTTCTTTTCATATCGATAATAGACGGTTTCGTTCTTTCTATAGGTGTCATAGAATGGATAATAGCTTCTATATGCTTAAACGCATCGTCTTCAATTTCTACATCTTTTAAAGCTTTTCCAGCACCAGGAATCATACCTACTAGGTCTTTCATATTCCCCATTTTTTTAACTTGTTGAATTTGGGCTAAGAAATCATCAAAACCAAATTCATTTTTGGCGATTTTCTTTTGAATTTTTCTAGCCTCTTCTTCATCATATTGCTCTTGTGCTCTTTCAACCAAGGAAACAACATCTCCCATTCCTAGAATTCTATCTGCCATACGAGCTGGATAGAACACATCAATAGCTTCCATTTTTTCTCCAGTACCAATAAATTTAATCGGCTTATCTACCACCGATTTAATTGAAATAGCAGCTCCACCACGAGTATCACCATCTAATTTGGTTAAAATTACACCATCAAAATTCAATCTATCATTAAAGGCTTTGGCAGTATTCACTGCATCTTGCCCTGTCATAGAATCAACAACAAACAAAGTCTCCTGCGGTTTGATAGCCGAATGCACATTGGCAATTTCGTTCATCATCTCCTCGTCTATTGCTAAACGACCAGCGGTATCGACAATCACTACATTAAATCCGTTTGATTTGGCATGTTGAATAGCATTCAACGCAATTTGAACTGCACTTTTATTTTCTGGTTCTGAATATACTTCAACTCCAATTTGATCTCCAACAACATGCAACTGATTAATCGCAGCAGGTCGATAAATATCACAGGCAACTAAAAGTGGTTTTTTTCCTTTTTTGGTTTTAAGATAATTGGCTAATTTACCTGAGAAAGTAGTTTTACCTGACCCTTGTAAACCCGACATTAATATTATAGACGGGCTTCCTGTTAAGTTAATTCCGGTTGCTTCACCACCCATTAATTCGGTTAATTCATCTTTAACCAATTTCACCATTAATTGTCCCGGTTGTAATGTAGTCAATACATTTTGTCCGATAGCTTTGTCTTTAACTCTAGTGGTAAAATCTTTAGCGATTTTAAAATTGACATCGGCATCAAGCAAAGCTCGACGAACTTCTTTTAAAGTTTCGGCAACGTTGACTTCTGTAATTTTTCCGTGTCCTTTTAGGATATGGAATGCTTTATCTAGTTTATCACTTAAATTATTGAACATAATGGCAAGCTTTGTTTTTAATAAAGCGCAAATTTAAGGATTTGATTTTGAAGTTTTATAGTAAACCAAATAAAAAAACCACGTAAAAACGTGGTTTATAAATTACAAGTAAGTCAATTAGAAATTGATGTTTACTGTAATGAATTTAAATATAAAATAAAGCATTGTAAAAATTACTCCCCAAATCACAATTTGATTCAAGAAATAAACCAGTTTTGGTTTTTCTTCAACAGGTACTATTTTCGTGTTATCTTGAGTTTCTTCTTGATTTAGAAATTTCTTATGGAAAATCTTCATGCTTTAATAGATTGAGTCTTTTAGCTTTTTAATTTTTGGTGAAAGTCAAATAATAATATTGATTACCCCCACTTTCTTTTTTGAGTCTTATCATTGTAGATGTAAGCTCTTGCAAATTCCAATTTGTTTCTAAATCATGCATAGCATCACCATCAAAGTGCAAATCTAATCGTTGATAACCGTTTTCTGTGTTTATTTGCCAGTCACCATTAATATAAGTTGTATTATATATAGCAATTGATGTACCATCGTTATCATCCCCAGTAAAAGTGAAATTATATCCGTTGTAATAACTCGTTTCATCATCATCATAATAACAATAAGAAACATGCCAACTACCACTAGTTAAAACTTCATGAAATTCAAGTGTTCCTGATCCTGTATTGCATTCACTAATTACATTTTCAATAGTATCCTCTAAATCAGAATTACTATTGATTGTATATTGAACATTGTTAGTTTTTTTCAATATTATCGGATAAACTATTCCAACAATTTCAGTATCTTCTAAATCATCAATAAAATTATACAATTGAGAATCGCTGGTGATACTTACAGTATTTGCCACTTGATTATTAGTATTGTAAATGTTTATTTTGAATGGATACTGGTATTGAAAATCGATACAATTAATTTCATTGTAGTTATTATCACTAGCCATTTGTGTTTTAATAGCTTCTAATTGAGAAGGAGTATTAACTTCTACTTCTTGATAATTTGGAAAAACAATAGTAATAGGGTAATGAGTAAAAGATACTATATCATCATCATTTCCATATAGTTCTTTTATCTCTTGTATATCATCATAATCATTTACATCATTTATTGTCAAATAATAACCATCTACTTCAACTTCCACAGGTAATTTAACTCTGAATAAGCTAGTGTTATCTAAAACATTATCAATTGTAGTTTCGCTTTGGGATACTCTTTTTATTAGAGAAGCTATGGCATTTGACTTTCCAAAGCTATCTGCTGTATTTTGAGTAATTGTTTCTTCATCTTCTTGACAAGAAAAGGTAGAAAAAGCAATCATCGTGAAAATAAACAAAATAAAATTTCTCATAAATATTATATCAATTCATATCTTGAAACAAAGTTGCAATAAAAAACCCTACTTTAAAAAATTATTTTAATTTTAAACGCTCTAATAAATCAAATATACCAAAATGGACAACACAGATTCTAAAAGTATTTGTGAAGAATTAGTTTTTTCCAATTTTTTTAAAGCCAATGTAAAATCGTTGCGAAATTATTTATATTACAAATTCGGAAACGAGGAAAAAGCCAACGATGTAACTCAGGAATCTTTCATTAAACTATGGGAAAACTGCAAAAACGTTCCTATAGAAAAAGCCAAATCGTTTATTTATACCATTGCCAATAATGCTTCTTTAAACGAAATCGCTCATCAAAAAGTGGTTTTGAAATATGCCCAAAACAATACTGGAAATGACAGGACAAATTTAAATCCTGAATTCCTTATCGAAGAAGAGCAATTTAAACAAAAACTAGAAAAAGCAATTGCCAATCTTACTGAAGGGCAAAGAACCGCCTTCTTACTTCATCGTATTGAAGGTAAAAAATATCATGAAATTGCTGTCATCTTAGACATTAGCGTTAAAGCTGTTGAAAAAAGAATTCACGGTGCATTAGTATCTTTACGAACAGAAATTGAACAATTCAAGTAGGGTTTTTTAAAACCGAATTGTTTTACCATCATAATGAAAAATATGGAAGAGAATTACGAATTAGCAAAATGGCTCGCAGGAGAAATGACTGAACAAGAATTAGTTGTATTTCAAAGTAATCCTGAATATGCCACTTACGTTAAAATTGCTGAGTATTCAAGTCAATTGAAAGCTCCTGATTTTGACACTGATTTGCTGTATCAAAATACCATCAAACACAAAAAAGCAACACCAAAAGTAATTCCACTGTACCAAAATAAATGGGTGAGAATTGCAGCTGTGTTTGTTGTATTTTTAGGGCTAACTTTATTTTTTAGAACAACTGTTACTTCAACAGAAATTGCTTCAAACGGAACAAAAACTAAATTTTCACTTCCCGACAACTCTCAAATTGTTTTAAATAGCGGCTCTGAGATTAATTACAAAAAATGGAATTGGGACAACAACCGAAAATTAGATTTAAAAGGTGAAGCTTACTTTAAAGTAGCTCATGGTAAAAAATTTGAAGTGAATACCGATTTAGGAACTGTAACGGTACTAGGAACGCAATTTAATGTCAAAGCTAGAAACCATCGTTTTGATGTAACCTGTTACGAAGGACGTGTTAAAGTGGTTCACAATAATCAGGAAGTAATTATAACCAAAGGAACTTCGGTGACTTTTAATGAAGATACTTTTGAAAAACTTTCGATAAAAAGCACTAAACCTGAGTGGACTTCCAATCAAATTAGTTTCAAAAAAGAAAAATTACAAAATATTTTAGATGAAATACAAAGAGAATATAACTGTGAAATCTCTTTAAATTCAAAGGAAAACGAACAACTATTTACCGGAACATTACCTGCTGATGATTTAAAAACAGCTTTGAATATCATTTCTTCAACTTATCATTTAAAAATCTCTAAATTTGAAACCAATAAAATTACTCTAGAGGATTTTTAATTTTGGTTCAAAAAAAGTTTTTTTCTTTACTATTCTTGTTTTTTTCCCTGTTTGCAGTAAAAGCCCAACAGGATAAGAATGAATTGCCCTTGAAAAAAGTTTTGGATGAAATAAGTATTACCAACAATGTTAAGTTTAATTATATTGAAGAAGAATTAATAATCTTCAAAATAATTCCACCAAAAGAAAATTTACCGCTTTCTGAAAAAATAAAATACATAGAGTCAAAAACCAGACTCAGTATCAAAAAAATAAGTGATAACTATTATTCTGTATTTAATAATCATAAGCTTGACAAACCACTTTGTGGTTATTTAATAGATGCAGATACAGGGATTCCTATTGATAATGCTACTATTAAAATTTCCGAAACAAAAACCACCGTTTTTTCGAATGAAAAAGGTTTTTTTGAAATGCCCCTTACATCATCAAATGCCATAGAAATATCGCATTTAAATTTTGAAAAAAAAATTATAAATCCCGTACAATTATATATTTCAGATTGTCCAACAATAAAGTTGAATTCTAATATTCAACAATTGAGTGAAGTTATTGCTCAACGTTATTTGACAACTGGGATTTATAAAAAAAATGATGGAACTATAGAAGTAAAACCTTCAAAATTCGGGATATTACCTGGCTTGATTGAACCAGACATATTGCAAACTATGCAACAAATTCCTGGAATTAATTCGGTTGATGAAACCGTTTCCAACATCAATGTTAGAGGCGGAACACATGATCAAAACCTCTTTCTTTGGAACGGAATAAGAATGTTTCAAACGGGTCATTTCTTTGGAATGATTTCGGCATTTAATCCTTCATTATCACAAACCATTTCGGTAACAAAAAATGGGAGTTCTGCTTTTTTTGGAGAAAGTGTTTCGAGTTTAATAGATATTTCTTCTCATACAAAAAACATTGAAAAAAACACGAGCAGCATTAGTACCAATTTAATCAGTGCTGAATTTTACACCAAAATCAAAGCTTCTGAAAAAGCTAATTTTATAATTTCTGGAAGGCGCTCATTGACAGATTTTTTTGCTTCACCAACTTATAAAAATTACAGAAACAAAGTGTTTCAAAATACTGTAGTTACCAATTTAAATAACAATCAAACCATAGATTTTAAAACGGGTGAGAAGTTTTACTTTTATGATTTAACGACACAATACCAACAAAAAATAGGATTAAAGAATGAACTTTCGACCGATTTTATTGTGATTAAAAACTCTCTTTTCGTGAATCAATTTACAACAGAGACAAGTAAGAATAGTAATTTAGGACAAGAAAGTTTAGGGGGAAACATTAATTGGAAAACCAATTGGAATAGTAATAATTATAGTCAAATTCAATTTTATGGCTCAAAATATGCTCTTGTTTCAAAAAATGAATCCATTGAAAGTAATCAGATTTTAAATCAAGAAAATGATGTCTTAACAATAGGATTTCAATTAAAAAATTCGAATAAAATCAATAAAAACCTAACCCTAAATAACGGATATCAATTTGATCAAACTGGTGTTACTAACTATGATCAAATCAATTTACCTTTATTCTCTAGAAAAACTATTGAAGTCTTACGTACACATGCTCTTATAGCAGAAGGCGCTTTTGAAACTGAAAACAAAAAAACATTTTTAAAAGTTGGTGTTCGTGGAAATTATTATACCAAATTCAAAACTTATTTGATAGAGCCCCGAATTCAGTTTAACCAAGCATTAAGCAAAAACATTCGTTTAGAAATATTAGGGGAGCAAAAAAGTCAAACTCTTTCTCAAGTAATTGATTTACAAGAAGATTTCCTAGGAATTGAAAAGAGAAGATGGACATTAGCTAATGATGGGGCAATTCCAATTCAAAAAAGCAATCAAATTTCGCTTGGTTTTAGTTTTAAAAACAATAATTGGTTGATTACTTTAGATAATTTTTATAAAAAAATTACTGGAATTACAACAAGCAGTCAGGGTTTTCAAAACCAATTTGAGTTTGTAAAATCAAGTGGTGATTATCAAGTTTTAGGGACAGAATTCTTGATTCAAAAGAACTTCGGTAAATTTTATACTTGGATGAGCTACAGTTATAATGACAACAAGTATTTTTATAAAACACTCTCTCCGCCAGAATTTTTTAATAATTTCGAGTTAAAACATAGTGTTTCTTGGGCTGGAATTTATGAATGGAATTCATTTAAATTAGCATTAGGTTGTAAATGGCATACAGGTAAACCAATTACAACTCCGTTTACAAATACTTTAGATACAAATAATCAAATTGTTTACAATTCACCTAATAATGCTAAACTAAACGATTTTTTCCAGTTAAATTTTTCGGCTTCTAAAGATTGGAAACTTAGTGATAAAATTGGATTACAAACTAACATTTCTGTTATCAATATTTTAAATACCCAAAATAGTATTAATCGATTTTACCGAGTAAATCCTAATAATAACAATGTAGAAAGTGTCAATACTTATGCTCTTGATTTAACTCCGAATGTAAATATTAAGTTAAGTTTTTAGCAAAAAAAAGAGTTGACCAAATCAGCTCTTTTACTTTTACATTCTCTCAGGAACTTCAATTCCTAATAATAAAAATGCTGATTTTATAGTGTCGCCCACTTTTTTAGAAAGTTGCACTCTAAATGTTTTCTTAGTTAAATTTTCCTCTCCCAAAATAGACACTGCTTGATAAAACGAGTTGTATTCTTTTACCAAATCATAAGTATAATTAGCAACCAAAGCCGGACTGTGATTGTTAGCCGCATTTTGAATAACTTCAGGGAAAAGTTCCATTTGTTTTAAAAGCTCCTTTTCCTTTTCGTGCAAATCAATTTCTGTTACGTTTAATTTTAAATCAAAATCAGCTTTTCGCAAAATTGATTGAATTCGAGCATAAGTATATTGAATGAACGGACCAGTATTTCCTGCAAAATCAACAGATTCTTCAGGATTGAAGAGAATTTGTTTCTTAGGGTCAACTTTCAATATATAATATTTCAAAGCACCAAGACCGATAGTTTTGAATAATTTGGCTTTCTCTTCATTTGAGTATCCGTCAAGTTTTCCTAGCTCAGTAGCAATATTCCCTGCCGTTGTGGTCATTTCTTCCATCAAATCATCAGCATCTACAACTGTTCCTTCACGAGATTTCATCTTCCCCGAAGGCAATTCAACCATACCATATGATAAATGATATAAGCTTTCTGCCCAATCAAACCCGAGTTTTTTCAGAATTAAAAACAACACTTTGAAATGATAATCCTGCTCGTTACCAACAGTATATACCATACCACCTACATCTGGAAAATCTTTCACGCGTTGGATAGCTGTTCCTATATCTTGAGTCATATAAACAGCAGTACCGTCAGAACGCAGCACAATTTTACGGTCTAAACCCTCTTCTGTCAAATCTATCCAAACGGAACCATCAGGGTCTTTTTCGAATATTCCTTTTTCTAAACCAAATTGCACTACTTCTTTTCCTAACAAATAGGTATTGCTTTCGTAATAATAACTATCAAAATTAACACCGATATTTTTGTAGGTTTGTTCAAATCCGCTGTAAACCCATTGATTCATAGTTTTCCATAAGGCAATAACTTCAGGATTTCCGGCTTCCCAATCTAATAGCATTTGCTGAGCTTCAATAATAATTGGCGCTTGTTTTTTGGCTTCCTCTTCTGTTTTTCCTTGATTTATCAACTCATTGATTTCTGCTTTATATTGTTTGTCAAAAGCAACATAAAAATTTCCAACCAATTTGTCACCTTTAAGATTAGTACTTTCAGGAGTTTGTCCGTTTCCAAATTTTTGCCAAGCTAACATCGACTTGCAGATGTGAATTCCACGGTCATTTATTATTTGTGTTTTATAGACTTTTTTACCTGAAGCTTTGATAATTTCTGCAACAGAATAACCTAATAAAACATTTCTAACATGACCTAGGTGTAATGGTTTGTTAGTGTTTGGTGAAGAATATTCAACCATTACCGCTTTGGTATTTGGCGAAGCAGAAACAAATCCAAAAGCATCATTCTCTTTTATTTCGTTAAAGAAATTAAGATAATAAGCATCAGAAACCACAATATTCAAAAAACCAGATACAACATTGAAACGAATCACTTCATTAACATTGTCAATCAAATAATTACCTATTTTATTTCCTATCTCCATAGGATTTCCTTTAATCACCTTCAATAAAGGAAAAATAACCATAGTGATATCACCTTCAAAATCTTTCCTAGTTATTTGAAATTCTACTTTATCAGTAGTGATATCAAATAATTCTTGAATAGCATTTTTAATAGGTTGAGTTAAAATTTGTGAAAGTTTCATGGCAATTCCTTTTTGGTTGGCAAAGATAAACATTACACCTAAATTTTAATGTCAACTTTAGGTTTAAAAAAATGATTTAAAATAGAATAAATTTATTTTTTGTAGGTTTTTTACACTTTATAATTGTATTATTATGCATTTCATCGAGTTTTTTTGCTTTTAGACGATATAAAATACAATATTTGCTATGTCAAAATCCCCAAGTCATGAAAAAATTATACCTGTTAATCGTTTTCTTAATTACCACAGTTGGTTTTTCACAACCAATTACCGTAAGTAATACTAGTCACACTGTTCCTCAATTGGTAAACAATGTGCTAATTAATTCTCCTTGTGTATCTGCAACAAACATTACCTGGAGCACTGGTTCAAATTTTGGATCCTCCAATGGGATTGGTTTCTTTCAGAATACCAACCCAAATTTTCCAATGAATAGTGGCGTAGTGTTAAGTACTGGAAGTGCCTTAAATGCACATGGACCAAACACTTCATTATTAAATGACGGTTCACTAACTTGGCCTGGCGATATTAGTTTAGAAGCTACAATGGCTGCCGCTGGAATTCCAATGGTTTCTAAAAATGCAACGTCAATAGAATTTGACTTTACTCCAATTTCTTCTAATTTTAGTTTTGATTTTATTTTTGCTTCGGAAGAATATGGTAATTTTCAATGTCATTACTCGGATGCTTTTGCATTCTTATTGACCAATATGAATTCAGGAGTTACTACAAATTTGGCTGTTGTACCTAGTACAACAACTCCAATTTCAGTAGTTACAATTCGAGATTTTCAATACAACTCTTCATGTCCTTCCTCTAATGCTCAATACTTTGGAAGTTTTAATGGTGGTTCTTTAGCTGCTGGTTCAGCTACTAATTTTAACGGCCAGACAAAAATGATGACGGCTGCTTCAAATTTGACCCCAAATGTACCCTATCATATTAAATTAGTTATTGCTGACAGAATAGACCCACAATCAGATTCAGCCATATTTATTTCATCTGACAGTTTCAATATTGGACAAGATGTATTAGGTCAAGATGCAACAATCACAAATAACACTGCTTTGTGTTATGGTCAACCTCAAACATTGACAACAGGATTAAATACAGCCAATTACTCATTTGTTTGGAAAAAAGATGGTACAGTTTTGCCTGGTGAAACTGGTGCAAGTTTAACTATTAACCAGCCAGGAACATATAGCGTTTCTTATAGCAGTATAGTAAACTTTTGTCAGCCAATTACTGACAGTATTGTAATAGAATATTATCCTGAAATTATAACTCCTGATCCTATTACTATTTATAAATGTGATTCAGGTGCGGCTACATATAATTTCAATTTAGATTTAAATACACCAATCGTAAAATCAGGAATCGATCCTTCAGCAATAGTTTCATATCACATCTCTCAAGCTGATGCTGATAATAATGTTAATCCACTTCCACTAGTATATAATAGTGCTAGCGGTCAAACAATTTATGTTAGAATTGAATTGCCAAGTACTTCTTGCTATATAGTTAAGTCGTTTCAAATTCAAACTTCCCCAGGCCCAATAGCATATCAACCTTCTGATATGCAAAAATGTGCACGTTCACAAAATTTTTCTAATGCTTATTTTAATTTAAGTAGTCAAACTGCAGCTATATTAAATGGTCAAGCTCCTGCAATGAATATTGTTAGTTATTACACTACACAATTAAATGCAGCCAATGCAACAAACCCTATAACAAATACTCAAAATATATTGCTTTCAAATACAACCATATATGTAAGAATTGAAAATATTAGTGATCATTTTTGTTATAGTCTTACTAGTTTTAATATCATAATATTACCTGTTCCACTTGTTGATGAATTAGATGATGTTATTGTATGTACTTCATATATTTTACCTCCATTAGTAAATGGTAACTATTTTACAGCATCTAATGGTAATGGTATTCCATTATTTGCTGGAAACGAAATTATAGAAACGCAAACTGTCTACATTTTCAATCAACCAGGAGGTCCTGGAACATGTGGTTCAAATAGTTCTTTTCACGTAGTAGTTTTATCTCCTGAGACATTATCTCCTATGCAAGTTACCCGTTGTGGAAGTTATACTTTACCAAATAGCTTATATGGTGATTATTATACTCAAGCTGGAGGATTAGGAACACTTATTCCTCCTGGAACTGTATTTACTACATCACAGGTAATTCATTATTACTACATGACAGAAGTGGAGCCTTTTTGTGCTATTGATACTGATTGCACAATAACAATCCTACCTTTAGTAGATGTTGGCGACAGACCTGATGTTTTTGAATGTAGCTCATACACACTACCCGCTTTAACATTAGGAAATTATTATACTGGTCCATTAGGAACTGGCAATATGTTAAATGCTGGCGATTTTATTACTTCAAGTCAAACTATTTATGTTTATGCTTCATCAAATGTTAGCAGTACTTGTAGTGATGAAGATTCATTTGAAGTTGTTATAGGTATGCCTCAACCTGCAGATGTAAATCAATGTAATGGATTCACATTACCAGCTTTACCAATAGGAAATTATTTTACGGGTCCAATGGGAACTGGTACTGTTATTCCTGCAGGTACTGTAATAAACCAAAGTACAACCGTATACATCTATGCTGTAACAACAAGCGGAACAAATAATTGCACTGACAACATGCATTTTACATTAATTATTCAACAACCAGCTGTAGATACCTTAAGTGATATCTCAGTTTGTGAAAGTTACACATTACCAGCATTAGTAAACGGAAGTTACCATACAGGAATAGACGGAACGGGAAATTTACTATTTCCTGGAGATGTAATTACATCAACACAAACTATATACATTTTTGAGCGATTGAATGCCACTTGTTTTAATCAAACTAGCTTCACCGTTACCATTATTGGTTTACCTGCTATTGATTCTCGTTCTGATATTGATATTTGTGATCAATATGTTTTAACTGTATTGACTGTAGGTAATTATTATACAGGACCAAATGGAACAGGAACTATGCTTCAACCTGGAACCGTAATCACTACTTCACAAAAGATATATATTTACGCGATTTCTAATTCTACCCCGCCATGTAGTGCTGAAAATAGTTTTCAAATAAATATATTTTCGGTAACCGCTGATGCTCCTGCAAATGTTGTAGCCTGTGACAGTTATACATTGCCTCCATTATCTGCTAATAATAAATACTATACTCTATCTGGAGGCCCAGACGGTATTGGAACCGAAATATTACCTGGAACTGTTATTACAACTAACCAAACAATTTATGTATTTAAAGAATCATTAATCAGAATATCATTTACATGTATTAATGAAAATTCATTTACTGTTACTATCAACCATACACCTGTCTTGTCTCCTATTCCTAACATAAATTCTTGCGAATCCTTTACATTATTTCCATTAACTTTAGGTGATTATTACACAGGACCAAATGGTTCAGGAACATTATTACATGCAGGTGATGTTATTACTTCTACGCAATCTATTTATGTGTTTGCTCATACAGCTACCTCCCCTGATTGTAGTGCTGAAACAAGTTTCTTACTTACCATTTTAAATGTTGACAACTTACCTAATACTACTACTTGCGAAAACTATACTTTACCAGCATTAACAGTTGGAAATTATTACACAGGTGTAAACGGAACTGGAATTATGCTGCATGCAGGTGATACGATCTCAAATACACAAACTGTATACATATATGGTATTGCTCCTTTTTTACCAAGATGTTCTGATGAGACTTCATTTACTGTAACTATTATTGACACGCCAACTGCTCATTTGGTTCCAACCAATATGAGAACCGTTTGTGATGAAGACGGAACTAACGATGGCGTTACATCATTTAATTTAACATCTTTGTCAGTAACAATTCTTGGTTCTCAAACCGGCACAGAATTTACTATTGCATATTATAATAGTTTAGTAGATGCTGCCAACCAATCTAATGCAGTGACATCATCAATAAACACAACTGTTTATGTTAGGGTTAACAATACTTTAGCTCCTAATTGTTATGATATAAAACCTATCAATTTAATTGTACATAAACTTCCCAATCCTACTCCAATTGATGGTGTAATATGTATTGATAGTGAAACTGGAAACTTATTAAATCCTTACACTATGTATAGTAACTTGCCTTCATCGACACATACTTTTGTTTGGACAAATGAGAGCGGACAAACAGTTGGAATAGGAAGTTCATATCAGGCAGTTTTACCTGGAGTTTATACATTAATTGCTACCAACAATAGTACCGGTTGTTCTTCAGTGCCAGTTGCCGTTACAGTAATACCATCTGAACCAGCTATTGTTTCGTATACTGTTAGTGATGATTTTTCAGCAAATCAAACGGTTACAGTTGTTGCTACTGGGCAAGGAAATAATTTTGAGTACCAATTAGATGAAGGCCCTTTCCAAGACAGTCCAATATTTTACAACGTTGATTCTGGAATGCATCAGATAACCGTTAGAGATAAATATGGTTGTGGTGTCACTATAATAGAAGCATTAGTTGTTAATTATCCACATTATTTCACTCCAAATGGAGATGGTTATAACGATACTTGGAATATTAAAGATTTGTCCTCACAAATCAATGCGTTAATTACAATCTTTGACCGATATGGAAAAGTATTAACGCAAATAAGACCTCACGGAATCGGATGGGACGGAACCTATAACGGTCGTGAAATGCCGTCAGACGATTATTGGTTTAGCGTAAGTTATAAAAATGCAAACCAAGAAGATAGAGAATTTAAAGCCCATTTCGCCATGAAGCGATAGTTATATCTTAGCCTACTTTAAAACTCCCAAGCCCCAAACTTGGGAGTTTTTTTTGTTAAAACATGTAACATGTTTCGTATATAGT
>CANJDA010000011.1 GCA_947472705.1 Flavobacteriaceae bacterium | reverse complement strand
AGCATTATACTAATCGTCAAGTAAATGCAAACGTTAGCAATGGAACTTTAAAAATAACTGCCAAAAAAGAAGTATTCACTGATCAGAGTGTTACAAAACAATACACTTCAGCCCGATTAAATTCAAAATTTGTTTTTACCTATGGACGTGTAGAAGTACGTGCTAAGTTACCAATAGGAGGCGGAACATGGCCAGCTATATGGATGTTAGGTAAAAATGTTATTGAACCAGGGGCGTATTGGTCAAGTACTAATGGTACTCTGAATTGGCCTGCTTGTGGTGAGGTTGATATTATGGAACATTGGGGTAATAACCAAAATTATGTTCAAAGTGCTATGCATACACCATCTAGTTTTGGTGGTACAGTTAATCTTGGTGGACAAACCATCGCTACTGCTTCAAGTGATTTTCATATCTATACGCTGGAATGGACGGCTCAAAAAATGGTCTTCAAAGTGGATGGGGTTACCCATTACACTTATGAGCCAGCGGTAAAGGATGCCTCAACTTGGCCTTTTGATGCACCACAATATTTATTGCTAAATGTAGCCATGCAACCTTATATCGACCCTAATTTTGTTTCCAGTGCTATGGAAATTGATTACGTTAGGGTGTATCAATAATAAATAATACTAGAAAGTAAAAGCCAGCAATTTATTGCTGGCTTTTTTTTGCGTCTATAATTCTGACAGTAGGATCATCAAAAATGCTATAGCAATAATTAATTGTTTCTTTTTTTTATGATTCATAAAAATAACGTTAAAAATTACTCAAATTACCATTTCTAAATTGCTTTATTGTTTAATGTTTGGCCTGATTTACCTCTACATTCACTTATCATTTGTGTTTTTTTTAATTTAATAATTGTTGATAACTACAAGTAAAATAGGCGTGTAGGCAGTTTTTAAAGGTGATTTGAGTAAATGTAGTGTTGTATAGTTTTTGTATACGCAAACGTTTTCGGTTGAGACATCTATTTTTTTATGTTTACGACCTCAACTTTTAAATTATAATTCAATGAAAAAACTTTTATTATTTTTATTCCTAATGGTTATTTCATTAGGACAATCGCAAACACTTACCGGTACTTGGAAAGTTACTTCCATAGGGGTGGGACCAAATCAAGGAGATATAGGGTGGTATTCTGTATCCGTAGGTTCAGGTGAAAGAGCTTGTTTTTTTGATGACGATTATGTCTTCAATGCTAACGGTACTTTTCAAAACGTTCAAGGCTCTCAAACATGGATTGAAGGGTGGCAAGGTGGATCAGACGCATGTGGCACTCCGGTAGCGCCGCACAATGGTTCAAATGCTGCTACTTATTCTTCAACGAGTTCAACTTTAACACTTACGGGAGTTGGAGCTTATTTAGGATTAGCAAAAGCCATTAATGGTGCTGAAATATCAAGCCCTAGTGCGGCACCAAGTTCGGTTACTTATCAAATCGCGTCCTTAACAGCTTCAACATTGACAGTTGATATCAACGTTGGTGGTGGATGGTGGCGTTATGAGTTGGCAAAACAAGGGGCGGTAGATACTACTCCTTCTGCACCAAACCCTACTGTAGCTGCGGCAAATGTGATCAAAATTTACAATGATTCATTTGTAGGAGCCACTACGGCAACGATTGATACCTTTAGAACAAGTTGGTCATCAGCTTCGTTAGCAAGTGTGGTTTTGTCTGGAAATAACACGCTTAAATATACGAATCTTGGATTTGTAGGTATTGAGGCGGTAGCCAATCCAATCAATGCAACAGGTATGAACATATTCCATGTGGATATGTACACACCAAACATGACTACTTTTGGGGTAAAATTAGTTGACTTCGGAGCTAATGCAGCTTTCGGTGGTGGTGATGACGTGGAGCATCAAATTAATTTAACGCCAACACAAAATGGATGGAACAGTTATAACTTATTATTATCTGACTTTACTGGTTTAACGACTAGAGCTCATATTGCTCAAATTATATTAGTTGGAAATGGAACTGCTTATGTAGACAATATGTATTTTGCTAATGTTGTGATTGCTGTAGCTCCGGCTTTAAGCAACTTTACGATTCCAACAAAAAATACTTCGGATGCCAACTTTACTATCACACCTCCAACTAGTACAAGCCCAGGTGCTTTTACTTATACAAGTAGTAATACAGCTGTAGCTACTATCGTTAGTGGAAACAGTATTCATATTGTAGGAGTAGGAACAACTACCATTACAGCTACTCAAGCTGCATCTGGTAACTATTTATCAGGATCAATCACCGCAAGTTTTGTGGTAACGGTGCCTATCGCACAAAGTCCAACTACGGGTGCTCCAGCGCCTCCTACAAGAAATGCGTGGGATGTTGTATCTGTATTTAGTGGTGCGTATACTAACATTGCTGATACAAATTTCTACCCTGATTGGGGTCAAGGAACTTTATATGAGCAAATCAACGTTGGTACACCTGCCAATGCTACGCTTCATTACACTAATTTAGATTACCAAGGAGTACTTTTAGTTCCTGATGGAAATCCTGGAATTAATGTATTAACAATGACTAAACTTCACTTAGATGTTTGGACACCTAACGTATCTCCATTCACTGTTTCTTTAATTGCTGCTGGAGAGAATGCGGTAACATTAACACCAACGATCGCTGGATGGAATAGTTTTGATATTAATTTAACTGATTATTCAAGCCAAGGAAGAAATTTAGGTGATGTAATTCAATTAAAATTTGTAAAACCAGAATTTGCTTACCATGCAGAAAACAATTCAATTTATTTTGATAATATTTATTTTTGGAGACCAGCGACTTCTTTGCCTTCTCCAACGATAACAAACTTTAATGTGCCAAATAAAGTAGTAGGTAATGCACCTTTCACTTTAACGGCTCCAACGAGTAATAGTGCAGGAGCGTTCACTTATACAAGTAGTAACACTGCAGTAGCTACTGTTTCAGGAAATACAGTTACTGTTGTAGGTGCTGGATCAAGTATTATTACAGCTACACAAGCGGCAACAGCTACTTATGGAGCTGGAACAATTACGGATACCATGATTGTGTCTTATCCTCCGCCAACCGTAAATGCTCCAATTCCAACGATTCCAGCTGATAGAGTACTATCTTTATTTAGTAATACGTACACTGATGTTGCAGGAACTAATTGGTTCCCTAATTGGGGTCAGTCAACACAAGTTTCTGAAATTTCGATTACTAAAAATAAAATCAAGAAATATGAATTTTTAAACTATCAAGGTGTTGAGTTCGCTAGTCCGATAAATGTTGCAGATATGACAACATTACACGTAGATATCTGGACGCCAAACTGTACTACTTTTGAAGTATTCTTAATCAATACTACACCAGCTACAGTGGAACAGAGTGTATCACTTAGTCCAACTACTGCAGGATGGAATAGTTTTGATATTGATTTAACGCAATACAGTACTTTAGCATTAAACAATATTGCCCAAATGAAATTGGTAGGAACTCCGTTTGGAACTAGTACAGTATACTTAGATAACATCTATTTTGCTAAGCCAACTCCAACAATCGCTGCTCCAACTGTAGTTTCTCCAATTGCTTACTGTAAAGGAGATGTAGCTACTGAATTAACAGCGGGTATCTATGGAAATACATTAAAATGGTATACGGCTGCTACTGGTGGTACTGCTTCAACTGTAGCACCAACTCCTGTAACAACTGCCGCTCCAGCAACTAAAACTTATTATGTTTCTGAAGTATTTTCAAATGGTGTTGAAGGACCAAGAGCTGCCATTGTTGTAAATACAAATGCATTATCTACAACACCAGGAATAATTTCTGGTACAGCTGCTCAAGGAATACTTGTGGGAACATCGAACACGGCTACTTATTCTATTGCTAGTGTTGCCAATGCAACTTCATACGAATGGACTGCGCCTGCTGGTGTAAACATTGTAGGGGGTCAAGGAACTACTAGTGTTACCGTTAACTTTGCGGATGTTACTGCAGGTGCAGGGACAATTGGAAATTTATCTGTGAAATCAATCAATGCAAACGGATGTTTGAGTTTAGCAAAAACATTAGCTTTAACAAAAGCATTGCCAATAGCACCAGCATCTATAAAAATGTATGATACAAGTTCAGCTACGCCAACTACGGCAGTGACTAAATTTAGCAAATACATGGGTACTTCAAAAGTATTGACGTTAACCGCTGCTGTTTCAGTTGCTGCAACTTCATATGCTTGGGAATTGCCGGCAGGTGTTAACAAATTATCAGGAGGAAATACCAACCAAATTACTGTTAATTTCTTGAACGTTGCTAACGGTACTACATCGCTTAGTATTGGTGTACGAGCAGTAAACGGAACAGGTCCTTCAACTTTATTACGTTCTTTGGCCTTAACCGCTACTTTACCAGGTACTCCGGGTGTGGTATCAGGTCAAATCACAGGTGTTTGTGGTGGTAATACATATAGCTACTCAATGGCTACAGCGGCAGTAGAAGCTTCAAGTTATGTAATTACGGCTCCAGCAGGATCCGTAGTTAAGTCGGCTTCTAATACAACTAACACTTCAAATGTTTTAGTTACAAGTGATTTGTCATTCACAGTTCAATACCCTGCTAATTTAGCAACTTTAGTAACTAAAACTATAGTTGTCTATTCAAGAAATGGCGTTGGAGATAGTGCTTTAGCAAAAACTACAACACTTTTAACTACAATGGCAGGTGTTACTACAGTTACTGGTACAGCTACTACTTTCCAAAGATGTACTCCACAAACATTTACAGTAAATGCTGCTCCTGGTGCAACTACATATACTTGGACCACAGCAAATGGCGCTCTTGTTACAAGTGGTCAAGGTACCGCTTCTGTTACGGTTAATTTCTCTGCTGTTTTAGGCACATTAACATCTACTAAAATAACAGTAGTTGCAACTAATTCTTGCGGTATTTCTTCAGCCGTTAAAACAATTACTTTAGCTTCAGCTGTTTGTGGAGCAAAAATGGATTCGAATGCTCGTGTTGAAAATGCAATTGCAATTTACCCAAACCCTGCTACTGATTCATTTAATGTTGATTTAACAGCAGGAAATAATGATTCTATTACAATGTCTATTATTACAATCAATGGCGCAGTTGTGAGCACCAAAAAATTAGACATAGTAGAAGGATTCAATACAGTAAATGAAAATATTTCTGATTTGAAAACAGGAATTTATTTTGTTCAATTTGTTAATGAAACAACTAACGAAACTATCGTTAAGAAGTTGATTAAAAGATAACATTTTAATTTATTAAGTATAAAAGGGACGCAATTTGCGTCCCTTTTTTTATTTTCATACCACTTACAAAAGCAATCTTTTAACGCAGTCATAAAATAAGAAAACCGATTAGTTTCCTAATCGGTTTTCTTTGTGGGCGATGAGGGATTCGAACCCCCGACCCTCTCGGTGTAAACGAGATGCTCTGAACCAACTGAGCTAATCGCCCGTCTTGCGCTTGATTGCGAGTGCAAATATAGACTACTTTTTTGATATTACAAATTAAAATGAAAAAAAATCATAAAATTTCCGCAACCACAAAAGTGCTACCTCCTATGTAAATAAAGTCTTTAGCGGTAGCTTTTTTTAAGGAGGCTTGATAAGCTTCTGAAATAGAATTATATATTTCTCCTTTTAGCCCGAAGAGTGACGCTTTTTCCTTTAAAATAATAGTATCTAATCCTCGTGGGATATTGGGTTTGCAGAAATAATAATTGGCATCTTTTGGAAATAGAGGCAGGATATCACTCAGATTTTTATCATTCACTACACCTAAAACGATGTGTAATTTGTCAAAATTCTCCTTTCCCAATTGATTTAAAACAACAGTTAACCCATGAGCATTATGTGCTGTATCACAAATAATTTTTGGATGGCTTCCTAGTTGTTGCCATCTCCCTTGCAAACCAGTGTTTTTGATTACGTTCAAAAATCCTTTTTTAATGGATTCATTTGAAACAGAAAGCAAATGTTTTTCTTGTAAAACCTTCAAAGTTTGCAACACGGTTTTTTTATTGTGAAATTGATAATCACCCAACAATGTCGATGGGTAATCTTCCTGAACTAAATCGGAAGCAAAATAAATCTCTGAGTTTGTTGCTTTAGCTTTTGTTTCAAAAACAGATTTAGTCGTCATGTTATATTCGCCAATGACAACTGCGGTATTTTGCTTGATAATGCCTCCCTTTTCATAAGCTATTGCCTCTATTGTATCTCCAAGAAATTGAGTATGGTCTAGCCCAATATTTGTGATTACAGAAATTAAAGGCATTATAATATTAGTAGCATCCAATCGCCCACCCATGCCTACCTCAATGATGTTGATATCCGTTTGTTCTTTTACAAAAAAATCAAAGGCAAGCCCAACACTCATTTCAAAAAAACTCAACTCATTAGCTTCAAAAAAAGGTTTGTTTTTATTTATGAATTCACAAACATATTCTTCCGAAATATGTTTTCCGTTGATACTAATGCGTTCTCTATAATCTTTTAAATGGGGCGAAGTATACAAACCAACTTTATAACCAGCTTCTTGCAAAACAGAAGCTAATAAATGTGATGTTGAACCTTTTCCGTTAGTTCCAGCTACGTGAATGCATTTCAAATGTTGTTCGGGATTCCCTAAATAATTGGCTAACAAAACAGTATTAGTAATGTCCTTACGATAGGCTGTAGCGCCTTGCGTTTGGTACATTGGCAATTTGTTAAACATCCAATCCAGCGTTTCTTTATAGTTCATAATTTTCGGAAAAATTAACCAAACGTTATACTTTTTTGTATTTTTTTTCGTTTATATTGTGAGGCGTATTCGTGGAATACAAAATTGAAATTATTTTCAGAATTAATAGCCAAAAAATAGATAAATATGATAAGTACATTTTTGCAGTTACAAGTTGACACTTTAGCACAAGCTATTCCATCAGCAGCTCCAACCAATCCTGCTTTAACCAATGAAGTTTCTGTTTTAGAGTTTATTTTAAAAGGAGGTATTTTCCTGATTCCAATTGCCATTTTATTGTTCTATACTTTGTATCTCATTTTTGAGCGCTATTTGTATATCCATAAGGCAGCTAAAATAGATTCTCATTTGATGTCGGATGTACGCAATCATTTGCTTAATGCCAATATTGATATGGCGGTTTCAAGTGCTGAAAGAAGTGGAAACGCTCAAGGAACTATCATTAAAGAAGGAGTGCTTACCATTGGAAGACACATCAATGAAATCGAATCAAATATGGAGCGTGCAGCTAATATAGAAATTGGTTACATGGAAAAGAAATTAGGCCAATTAGGTTTAATTGCCGGTATTGCTCCTACACTTGGTTTCATCGGAACCATTTCTGGGGTTATTAAAATTTTCTACAGTATCTCTGTTACTGAAGATATTAGTATCGGAAATATTTCTGGTGGACTTTATGAAAAAATGATCAGTAGTGGTGCCGGACTTATAGTGGGTATCATCGCTTATAGTGCCTATCATTTATTCAACGGAAAAATTGATAATTTTTCGTTAGCAATTCAAAAACAAGTATTAGAATTTATCAACATAATTCAAAGACCAAATGGGCATAAAGCGAAATAAACGATTTCACGCAGAAGTCGCTACTTCCTCTTTGAGCGACATTATGTTCTTCTTATTGTTGTTTTTCTTAATCATCTCAACATTGGCTAATCCAAATGTTATCCGGATGACATTGCCCAAGTCGAAAACAAATGAAAAGACTAATAAACAACTTATCACCCTCTCCGTTACAGAAGAGAAGCGATTTTATGTTGATAAAGAAGAAGTCGGGTTTGATCAATTAGAAGCCAAGCTATTGTCTAAAATGAATCCGGCCAAAGATTTGACAGTAATCATTAGAATTCCAGCAACTATGCAGGTGCAAGACTTAGTGGATGTATTGCAAATAGGGGTGAAGAACAAACTCAAGTTTGTCATTGCTACCAGTCCGAAGTAAAAAAATAGATGTAAAATGAAAATAAAAACGTTGCTGTTGATTGCCTTTATATCGGCTTCAACATTTGCCCAGGAAACCCAATTTAAATTTGCCAAAGAAGGACTAACCGACTTTATCGTAACGACCTATGAAGGTTCGGCAAAAGACACCTATAATCTTGTATTGGTTTGGGTAAAAGAGAATGCTAAAAAGGGGTATGTTATAACGTCTTCCGTTGAAAACGATAAATTAACTATTCAAGGAGGTAAAGAGAATTTCCTTTGCAGTAAAGCTGGAGGAACTAACGTGTGTACATATGCTACCTTTACTATTGAAATTTCGTTTAAAGAAGGAAAATTTAAGTTTGATGCTGTCGGTCTTACCGAAAAGCCCAATAATGCAACAACAATAGTCACGCATGACTTTAACGATTTCTCTGAATATTATAATAAAGACGGAAGTTTGAAAAAGTATAAAGATGATGTTCCGGCTGCTTACGAATCTCTCTTTAATGAGTTAAATAAAAGCTTGGTTGCTTTTATGGATAAGAAAAAGAAAGCAGATGGTTGGTAATTACAAGATGCTAATAAAAAATCCCATTCATTTGAATGGGATTTTTTATGTTTAGTTCAAACTGAACGTATAAATTATTTTTCCTACTTGCTTTTCAGGAGCATTACTATCTGCCTGCCATTTAGTGTTCATAGCCGCAATTCTTGCCTGATCTAATAAACATTTAGCCGTATTAGTAGTTCCTTGTACCCCAGCAGTCACACTTATTGTATTACCATTTCTATCAACAGAAACCTGCACTGCAACTCTACCTTGTTCTTGACATGTATAATCTGGTTGTGGTTTGTTCAGTGCTTTACGATTTCCTAACGAATATCCAGAACCGCTTCCGTTTCCACCACCGTTTCCACTTCCATTTCCAGAACCGCTTCCGCTTCCTGAACCTGTTCCGTTTCCTGAGCCATTACCGCCACCACTGCCAGTTCCACTACCGTTGCCATAATACCCTTTTGAACCTAAATTACCATTAGCACTTCCTTTGTTACCACCTTTATTGTCATCGCCATCGCCGCCTTTATTGCCTAATATACTGGATAGAGCATCATTGGCACTTTTTGAAACCTTGGGTTTTTCAGGAGCTGGTTTCGGGATTTCTTTTTTAATTACAATAGGTGTTTTCTTTACCGTTTCGTTTTTTGGAATAACGGCATCATTAGCATCTGAATTATCATCGGATATAACATCTTCTTCTGGGGTTGGTGCTACAGGAGTAATTTTTTCCTGATCTTTTACATTTAATACCTCGCTTTTATAATTATCACCCATTCCATAATCACTGTCGCCAAAATTCATTTCAATGCCGCCACCGCCACCACCGCCCATGAGTTTCATGTTTGCAGGAGGCCAAAAGCGTAAGAAGAAAAGTAACAGTAACAACAAACCATAAACAATAGTCGTAATAACTAAAGATTTTTTTTGATTATCAGATGTTTCAACACTCATAGCTTTTCAGTTATTTGTTTGTAATAAATATAACGCTTAAAAATACAAATTATTGTGTAATACTAACAGTTAATTTTTTACTAAACCAACTGCTTTAAAGCAATTTTAAAAGCTGTAGCACTGATGTTTTTTTTGTCGGAATGTAAATGATGTGTTTTTTCTAACGCTTTTTTTATAGTTTCCGAAATATCATAGAAGATTGCCTCATCTGTCATTTGAACTTTTTTCTCCATAAAATAGGCAAATACTCTTGCCATTCCACAGTTAGAAATAAAATCAGGAATCAAACTCACTTTGCTATCGGTTTCCTCCATAATGCTACCAAAGAAAATTTCTTTATCGGCAAAAGGAACATTGGCACCACATGAAATTACTTCCAATCCATTTTGAATTAAATTATCAATTTGGTCTTTGGTTACCAATCGTGAAGCGGCGCATGGAGCGAAAACATCAGCCCCTAATTTCCATATTTTTTCATTGATTTCTTCAAATGGAATCATGTTTTGAGCTACCAGTTTGTTACCGTCTTTATTTAAAAATAAGCGTTTGATTTCATCAAAAGTAAAACCATCTTCATTGATAATGCCACCATCACGGTCAATAATACCAACAATTTTGGCCCCCATTTCAGCCAAATAAAAAGCGGCAGCCGAACCTACATTTCCAAATCCTTGAACAATGGCTTTTTTACCATGTACATCTCCACCATAAATATGATAATAATGACGCACAGCCTCTGCCACACCATACCCCGTTATCATATCGGCAATGGTATATTTACGTAGTACATCGGGAGAGAATTTTGGGTTTTCTATAACTTTAATTACCCCTTGGCGTAATTGCCCTATACGATTAATTTTATCTGCTTCTGTTGGTTTGAAATGTCCGTTAAAAACACCTTCTTGAGGATGCCAAACACCACATTCTTCTGTAAACGGAATCACTTCATGAATTTCATCAACATTCAAATCACCACCTGTTCCGTAATAACTTTTTAATAAAGGGGAAACCGCTTTATACCATCGTTGCAAAACTCCTTTTTTACGAGGGTCATTGGGGTCAAAATTAATACCCGATTTTGCTCCGCCAATCGCTGGCCCTGAGACAGAAAATTTCACTTCCATAGTTTTAGCAAGCGAAAGCACTTCATTCATATCAAGTCCTTTTCTCATTCGGGTTCCACCACCAGCGGCACCACCTCGAAGGGAATTAATGACGGTCCATCCTTCAGCTTCTGTTTCACTATCTTTCCAGTTGAAAATAATTTCAGGTTGTTTATCTTCGAATTTTTTGAGTAATTCTTTCATTAGGTTGAGTTTGTTTGCGATGCAAATATAGGAATTACGAATGATGATTTTGTTATAAAAAAACGCCTCTCATAGAGAGGCGTTTAGTACTTTATTTTTTGTTTTCTTTAAATCGTTTGTCTGGAGTACCGTCTTTTTTCAATGGTGCTTTTGTTTCTTTTGCTGCTGCTGCTGTTTTTTTTGGTGTTTGTTGAGCAGTAGCAGTAAGTGTGAATCCAATCAATGCCATTACGGCTAACATTAGTTTTCTCATGGTTTATTAATTTAAATATTGAGAAGCTAAAGTAAAAAAAAAGAAAACACGTTTTGTTAAATTTTAGTTATAAATGGGCTGGTTTAAGTAGTTTTAAACTATTATTAATAGACATAAAATTATGAGCACAATAAAGAATTGGCACGAGCAACATTCAGAAACATTGACTTTCGGCAGTAGAATAGCAGATAAAGTAGCCAGCAATATGGGGTCGTGGCGATTCATTATTATCCAAACAATAATAGTAGCCATTTGGATGTTACTGAATGTTTTTGCTTACATTTCACATTGGGATCCCTATCCTTTTATTCTATTGAATCTTCTTTTTTCAACGCAAGCTGCCTATGCAGCACCTATTATCATGATGGCCCAAAACCGACAAAACGAAAGAGACCGTGTGCAAGCTCAAGCCGATTATCAAACCAATATTGAAGCCAAAAAAGAGATTGAGGCTTTAACCATAAAGCTAAACTCTTTGGAAGTTGATAAGTTGGATAAGATTATCAAAATGTTGGAGGAGATGGATAAAAAATAACTCCAGTTGAATGATTTTGTATTGCACCAGTCACACTACTCAAAACATTTATTTCGTTGCGAAGTTTTAGCACACCTAGCAACCCAAAAATGAGCGCTTCTTTATATTCCAATATTTTAGCATCAGGAATAATCAGTTGCATTTTTGGCAAATGATGTTCCATTCTTTCGGTTAAAAAATCATTGTAAGCACCACCGCCTGTGATAAGCATTCTGCCTTTTTTTTTGGGCAAAGCATAAGCAGTTTGGAAGGCAATATGCTCTGTGAATGTATGCATTTTGTCTTCTATCGTAATAGAATGTTTTTCCAGTAATGGTAAAATGATTGTCTTTACAAATTCAAAGCCAAGTGATTTGGGAAACGATTTTTTATAGTAATCTAGAGCATTTAATTCATTCAATAAAATAGCATCAATCTTACCCGAACGAGCAATTTTTCCTTTATCATCATAATCAAGTCCCAGCTTATTGGCATAAAAATTCAAAACAGTATTCACAGGTGAAATATCAAACGCAATTCTATTTCCATCTTGCTCAAAAGACACATTCGAAAATCCTCCCAGATTCAAGCAATAATCATAATCAGCAAATAAAATTCGGTCACCAATAGGAACCAGCGGTGCTCCTTGTCCACCCAATTTCACATCTTGCACTCTGAAATCACAAACAACAGTTTCACCAATAATTTCAGCTATTTGAGGAAGATTGCCAATTTGCAATGTAAAACCGTTTTGAGGTTGATGTAAAATGGTATGGCCATGACTACAAACAGCATCAATGATTTCAATGCTATGTTTTTGGATAAAAATTTTAATGATATTACCAAGAAGAAGTGTGTATTCTTTATTAAGTTTTTCCAATTCTTCTTTCGAAAAATCAACCGCAACCTTTAACTTATTTAACCAAATTTCATCATATGAAATGGTCTCGCTCTCGAGTATTTCAAATGACCATTTATTGTTAATGATAGTGAAATGAATGTGAGCCAAATCGATACCATCAAGGGAAGTGCCTGACATTACTCCAATAACATTATAAGTTTCTTTGTGCATTGGCTAAATTTACGAAAACGTTTGAAATTTTAACTTTATTATTATACTTTTGGACACCAAAATTAAAGAATAGAAAACATAAATCTTCACAACTATGGATTTTAATTTAACCGAAGAACAGCTAATGATTCAACAAGCAGCCCGCGATTTTGCTCAGGCCGAATTGTTGTCTGGAGTGATAGAAAGAGACGAACATTCAAAATTCCCAACAGAACAAGTAAAAATGATGGGAGAACTGGGGTTCTTAGGAATGATGGTAGATCCAAAATATGGTGGTGCTGGACTAGATAGTGTTTCTTATGTTTTGGCCATGACCGAAATTGCGAAAGTAGATGCATCGGCAGCGGTTATTATGTCGGTGAACAATTCACTGGTTTGTGCTGGCATGGAGAAGTATTGCAACGAAGAACAAAAAATGAAATATTTAGTCCCTTTAGCTAAAGGGGAAGTAATAGGAGCATTTTGTTTATCAGAACCGGAGGCGGGAAGTGATGCGAGTTCGCAAAAAACTACTGCTAAAGATATGGGCGACTATTATCTTTTGAACGGAACAAAAAACTGGATTACCAATGGAGGCACTGCTTCTACCTATTTAGTGATAGCACAAACCGATGTAGAAAAAGGACACAAAGGGATTAATGCTTTTATCGTTGAAAAAGGATGGGCTGGTTTTGAAATTGGTCCAAAAGAAAAGAAAATGGGTATCCGCGGAAGCGACACACATTCATTAATGTTTACCGATGTTAAAGTACCAAAAGAAAACCGAATTGGTGCTGATGGTTTCGGATTTAACTTTGCCATGAATGTATTGAACGGAGGAAGAATTGGGATTGCCTCTCAAGCCTTGGGAATAGCAACGGGTGCTTACGAATTGGCCTTGAAATATTCACACGAAAGGAAAGCCTTTGGTAAAGAAATATTCAAACACCAAGCAATAGCATTTAAATTAGCGGATATGTATGTTAAAATTACAGCGGCTAAACTATTAATCATGAAAGCAGCTTGCGAAAAAGATGAAGGTAAAGATATTGCTCACTCGGGTGCTATGGCCAAATTATATGCTTCTGAAATTGCTTTAGAAGTAGCCAATGAAGCCGTTCAAATTCATGGTGGAAATGGTTATGTAGCCGAATACCATGTAGAACGTATGATGCGTGATTCTAAAATCACTCAGATATACGAAGGTACTTCTGAAATTCAACGCATAGTGATTTCGAGAGGTTTGGTATCTTAATTCAATCTTCACGAATAAATCAACCCTTTCAGTGTTATTATTGAAAGGGTTTTTTATTGCAAAAATTTCTATATTTACCCTATGTATGAAGAACTAAAATATTGGTACCTCCGCGATCATAAATTGTTTTGGACATTAAGTATGTCGCAAATCAAACAGTTGTGTATTATAACCGGCTTCAAAAAAGCCAAAAAAGGCGATATCATTTACTTCTCTTCGTCTGATTTGCCTCGCGTTTTTTTACTCAAAAAAGGAAACATCAAAATTGTTTCTGTGGATGAAGATGGAAACGAAACCATCAAAGACATTATCCAAAAAGGAGACTTATTTGGTGAATTAGAATTGGATAGCGATAGAAACTCTAATGAGTATGCCAAAGCACTTACTGACGATATTATCATTTGTAGCTTCTTGATGTCTGACTTTGAGAATTTGTTGTTGCAAAATCCAAGTTTGGCATTATCTTATACTAAGTTCGTGGGTTTAAAAATGAAGCGCATCAAGAACAGTTATGCCAATCTAATGTCCAAAGATGCCAAAACCCGCTTGCTTACTTTCCTGAAAGACTGGGCTGAAAAAGATGGTAAAAAAGATGGTAAAAAAGAAGGTAACAGAATAATTATAGAAAACTATCTAACCCAAACAGATATTGCCCAAATCATTTGTACCTCGCGCCAAACAGCTACTTTATTATTAAATGAATTAGAAGAAAACGGCTTGATGCATTACGGTAGAAAAGAAATCATCATCGAAGATATTTCGAAGTTGTAAAACTATTTTACCCCAATTGTAAACTACCTGACATTTCCTTTTTTATACCTATGCTACTTTTGCTTTATCAAAACATATAAACTAAATGTCAGTATCATGAAAAAATCAATTTTAATCTTATTCGTTGTATTATCATCAACTATAAGTTTTGCACAGTCAGCTACAAAAAGAGTAAAAGAATTCAATTTAGAAAATAAAGTAGCTATTCAGGGATATGATCCTGTGAGCTACTTTACACAGAAGAAAGCCGTTAAAGGGAAAAAGGAATTAACTGCATCCTATGAAGGAGCAACTTATAACTTTTCGTCCCAAGCTAATAAAGAAACATTTGCTAAAAATCCTTCAGGCTACGAACCACAATATGGTGGATGGTGTGCTTATGCAATGGGCGCCAAAGGGGAGAAGGTTGAGGTAGACCCTGAAACTTTCAAAATTGTAAATGGAAAATTGTTTTTATTCTACAATGCCTATTTTAATAATACTTTGAAATCATGGAATAAAGACGAAGCCAATCTGAATAAGAAAGCAGACGCTAACTGGAAAAAAATCATTAATTAATTAAAACCTAAAAATCATGAAAAACCCTATATTTATTTGGATTGTAAAGCTTATCGCTGTAGTAATCCTTGTTCAAACTTTATTTTTTAAATTTACTGGTGCTGAAGAAAGTGTCTATATTTTTACTAAAATGGGTATCGAACCTTTTGGAAGAATTGGCTCCGGGATAGTTGAATTAATCGCTTCTATATTGATTCTAATACCAAGAACCACACTGATAGGAGCACTTATGGCATTAGGAACTATGTTTGGTGCCATTTTTTCTCATATTTTTGTTCTTGGGATTGTTGTTAAAAATGATGGAGGAACTTTATTTGCATTGGCAATAATTACAACACTTTGTTGTTTGATTTTAGTCAATAATCAAAAAAGTAACATTCCAGATTTATTAAAATTAAAAATATAGTTGTCTATAATTTTATAAAGTAATAAAAATACAAACAATTAAAAACCAATTTATGCTCATCCCAGCAATCTATAAAACCCTAAATGAGTTATCTGATTTATTGAATCAGCTATCAGATGATGATTATTGTTGTCCTTGTCAAGATTTGAGTAACGCCACTATTGGTGAACATACCAGACACATCATTGAGATGTTTCAATGTCTTGAAAACCAGTATGAGTTTGGAATAGTAAATTATGATAATCGAAAAAGAGATTATAATATTCAAACTAATACAGCTTTTGCTAAAGAGTGTATAGCTATTATTTTAAATCAATTGGACAAAGAAAACAAAGAACTGCACTTACAACAAATTGTTGATGGAGAAGAACTTTTAATTCAAAGTAACTATCACCGCGAATTGTTATATAATTTAGAGCATTGTATTCATCATCAGGCACTAATAAAAGTGGCACTTTTACAATCGGCATCAATTGAAGTAGATGAGAATTTTGGAGTGGCTCGTTCTACTATCGAATACAGAAAACAATGTGCACAGTAAGTTTTGTTAATGCCAATGGCAAAATAGTCATTACGTCCAACCGCGATGAAAAGACGCTTCGTCCAGGGGCGATTGAACCCCGAAGCTATCTAATCAATGATAAAAAAGTCATCTTCCCGAAAGACCAAAAAGCAGGCGGAACTTGGTTTGCCATTAATGAGCATTCAACTGTATTAGTATTATTAAATGGTGCCGATGAAAGACATTTCGTTAAAAATAGCTATCGTAAAAGTCGTGGCTTAATTGTACTGGAACTCATCAGCAGCAAATCGGCAATAGCAGCATGGGAAGATATCGATTTGGAAGGCATAGAACCTTTCACTATAGTACTTTTTGAAAATCAAAAACTGTTTCAATTGCGGTGGAATGAAGTGCAAAAAAGTACGGTTGAGTTAGACACTATTAAAAGTCACATCTGGTCGTCATCAACCTTATATTCTAAAGAAATAAGAGAAAAAAGAGCCGATTGGTTTACTACCTTTCTCGATGCCAAACCAGAAGTAGGTGAAGAGGAGTTATTTAACTTTCACCGCTATACCGAAGAAGCCAACACCGAACACGGCTTGGTTATCAATAGACAAGACGCCCTTAAAACCTTGAGCATTACTCAAACGGTAATCGAAATGAACAAAGTAACCATCCACTACAATGATCTGACAACAGAAAAGGATTTTTCAAACACATTCATAACGGTTTAATTCATAACTCATAATTCATCATTCTTGCGACTCTTTCTTCATAAACTCTTTCACTGGGAATATTGGCCATTTCAATTGGTTTATATTCCAATCTATTTTTTGTGGGCTTTTTATTCATTGAAAGCAAGAACAATTTTCTTTTTCAACACTTGTAATCCCACCATGCGAAACGGAGGATTTATAATGGATAGCAAAAAAGAAATCTATGATTTGATTCCGCAAAAATTTTATCCGAAAACTAAGTTTGTGAAAGAGAATAGCTCTTATGAGAATGTAGTTTCCTTGATAGAAAATAATCAAATTACTATGCCTTTAATTGCCAAACCCGATATTGGACTAAGAGGTTCGGCAGTAAAAAAAATAAACAATTTAGAGGAGTTAAAAGCCTATCACAACAAAGCCAATTTTGATTATTTGTTGCAAGATTTAATTCCCTATGACAATGAAGTTGGCATTTTTTATGTTCGTTTTCCCCATGAAAAAAAGGGAAGAATAACTGGAGTTGTAGCCAAAGAATTTTTAATCATTGAAGGCGATGGTAGTGCAACAATTGAAGACTTATTGAAATTGAATCCACGTTATGAATTGCAATTAAAAGCCCTGCAAAAAGAATATGGTAACCAACTAAAAACTATCTTAGCCAAAGGGGAAAAGCAAAATTTGGTTCCCTATGGTAATCATGCTCGTGGCGCAAAATTCATTGACTATAGTCATTTAATTTCTCCACAATTAACCAAAGTCATAGACGATATGTGTTTGCAAATAGAGGAGTTTTATTTTGGGAGAATGGATTTGATGTACAACAGTTGGGAAGAACTAGAACAAGGAAAAAACTTCTCGATTGTTGAATTGAATGGAGCAGCCAGTGAGCCTACTCATATTTATGATCCTAAACATTCCCTTTTATTCGCTTGGAAAGAACTGGCACGACACATAACCTATATGTTTGAAATTAGTGTTGAAAATAACAAACGGGGTTATTCCTATTTGCCACATAAAATAGGAATGGAACAATACAAGTTGCACAACCAACAATTCAACAGAATCATTCATTTTTAATGCAAAACATCAAGAATATAGGCGTTGGATTTATAGTTAGTTTTCTGGGCTCTATTCCCTTGGGGTATTTGAATGTAATAGGATTTCAATTGTTTCAAATAGCTGGAATGCAACCAACCCTTTTGTTTATATTAGGAGTCATTTGCGTTGAATTTATTGTTATTTTTTCTACTTTAATTTTTGCCAAAAAACTAGCATCAAATATAAAACTCACCAAATATATAGAAGGATTTTCAGTGTTGTTTATGTTTATACTTGCGGTTGTTTTCTATAGTAGTTCGAATACAAAAACCAATTTTACTGCCACTTTCCACTATGCTCCCTTTGTTTTTGGAATTGTGTCGAGTTGCCTGAACTTTATCCAAATTCCCTTTTGGACAGGCTGGAACCTCTATTTATTAAATGGGAATTATATTGAAGTTTCCAAATCAAGAAAGTACTTTTATGTTTTTGGAACAATTGCTGGTACATTCTGCGGGATGTTGACCCTAATTCTATCACTACATTATTTTGCTTCCAATGTTGATTTTTTATCGAAATATTTAATGAAGTATATCATTCCTGCCATTTTTTTAGGATTGGGAATTTTTCAAGGATATAAATTTTATAGAAAATACAGTAGCTAATTTCATTTCCTTACTTTTAGTATCTTTACGACAATTAAGAAAAAATGAAGAATATTATCATCACAGGAACTTCAAGAGGTATAGGCTATGAACTGGCTTTACAGTTTGCCAATGCTGGACATCAAGTTTTAGCCATTTCTAGAAAAACACCTCAAGTTTTAATTGAAAATGGAAACATCACTTGCCTTGCTATCGATTTAGCAAATGAAGAAGATATGGTTGAAGTTGAAAAATTTCTATCTCAAACCTGGAAAAAAGTAGATGTCATTATTCACAACGCAGGAAGTTTGGTCAACAAACCTTTTGCACAAACCACACAAGCAGATTTTGAAAATGTTTATAAAGTCAATGTTTTTGGTGTTGCCAATTTGACTCGAGTTTGTTTGCCCTACTTGCAAAAAGGAAGCCATGTAGTTTCTATAAGCTCAATGGGCGGCATTCAAGGCAGTATGAAATTTGCTGGATTGGCTGCTTACAGTTCTAGTAAAGGAGCCGTTATTACTTTGTCGGAACTTTTAGCCGAAGAATATAAGGAACAAGGAATTGCATTTAATGTTTTGGCTTTAGGAGCCGTGAATACCGAGATGTTGCAAGAAGCATTTCCGAGTTATCAAGCTCCATTATCAGCAAAGGAAATGGCCAACTATATTTTTAATTTCGCATTAACAGGGAATAAATACCATAACGGAAAAGTGCTACAAGTTTCCTCTTCTACACCGTAAACAGTTATGAATTATGAGTTATAAGTTATGAGTGAAAGCATTATCAAAAAGAAGAGTTTTGAGTTAGCTGTTATCGGGATTCAACTATACAAGTGCTTGGTTTCTGATAAAAAGGAGTTTGTAATGTGTAAACAATTTCTACTATCTATTACTTCTGTAGGAGCTAATGTTAGAGAAGCTGTAAATGCACAAAGTAAATCTGATTTCATTCATAAGTTATCCATTTCTCAAAAAGAATGTGATGAAACTATGTACTGGTTAGAACTTTTGAAAGATACAGATTATATTTCTGATGAAGAATTTAAAAATATTTATCCTAAATGTGAAGAAGTGTTAAAAATCATAAGAAGTATTATTATAACATCAAAAGCAACTCATAACTCATAACTAATTGAGCGAAGTCCTTTCAAAATATTTACCGGAACATGCCGTTCTTTCTTGTTTTGAGTTAATCAAAAGCAATAATGTACATTTGAAAATCGTTAATGAGCGTCAAACACGTCATGGCGATTATCGAAGGGCAGTAGGAGGAAAGCATGAAATTACGGTCAATGCCAATTTAAACAAATACCGTTTCTTGATAACCTTGGTTCATGAAATAGCTCATTTAGTGGCTTATGAAAAATTTGGAAGACTAATAAAACCACACGGGAATGAATGGAAGCATACTTTCCAACGATTGATGGTGCCTTTCATAAGACCGGAGATTTTTCCACATTCGGTATTGCCATTGGTGGCAAATCATTTTAGAAACCCAACCGCCAGTAGCGATACTGATGCTCGGTTGGCTTTTGCTCTTAAACAATTTGATGAAAGAAAACCTGATGTTCACTTCATTCACGAAGTGCCAAGTGGTAGTTTTTTCAGAATAAAAAATGGTAGAATTTTTCAAAAAAAAGGACTACGTGTAAAACGGTATGAATGCCTTGAAGTCAAAACAGGAAGATTATATTTGTTTAATGCTAATGCTGAGGTTGAAATTTTGCCAAGTTAAGTTTAAAATACCTCTTTCACTTTGTACCTTTGTCGCTTAGCTACTACAATAAAATGAATAAAAATTATTACGCCATATTGATGGCTGGTGGAGTTGGATCACGCTTCTGGCCAGTAAGTACAACCGATTTACCAAAACAATTTCACGACATGTTAGGCTCGGGAAGTACTTTGATTCAAAAGACTTTTAGTCGATTGTCAAAGTTAATTCCAGCCGAAAATATATTTATTCTAACAAACGAGCGTTATAATGATTTAGTGTTGGAACAATTGCCAATGGTAAAACAGGACCAAGTTTTGTTAGAACCAGCTATGCGTAATACAGCACCATGTATTTTATATGCATCACTGAAAATTCAAAAGCAAAACCCTGAGGCTGTTATGGTGGTTGCGCCAAGCGACCACTGGATAGAAGATGAAGTTGCATTTTCCAATAATTTGCAGCAGTGTTTTGATTTTTGTCTAAAAGAAAATGCTTTGATGACACTTGGTATCCAACCTACATTTCCCAATACTGGTTTTGGTTACATTGAGTTTGATAAAAACGATTCCAATCCAATCAAAAAAGTAAATCAGTTTCGTGAAAAACCCAATTATGAAACGGCAAAATCGTTTTTGGAAGCGGGTAATTTCCTATGGAATGGTGGCATATTTATTTGGAGTGTACAATCGATTACAGAAGCTTTTTCAAAATTTCAGCCCCAAATGAATGCTTTGTTTCAACAAGGAGTTGATAGTTTTAATACTTTCAACGAGAAACAATTTATAGAAGATAATTATGCCAATGCTGAAAATATTTCTATAGATTATGCTGTGATGGAAAAGGCACAAAATGTATATGTTTTACCAGCAACATTCGATTGGAATGATTTAGGGACTTGGGGACAACTCCATGAAAAATTAGATAAAGATGAAAATAATAACGGTGTCATTAATGCTAAAGTTGTTATGGAAAATGCTTCCAATAATATCGTTCGATCCGATGCCAATAAAATAATTGTGATTGATGGATTACATGATTATATTATTGTAGATAAAGAGGGTATTTTACTGATATACCCTAAAAGTAAAGAACAAGACATCAAGCGAATTACTGCTTTAGCTAATGATTTATAAAATGAAAAGGAGCAATTTGCTCCTTTTTTATTCTTCTTTATTCTGTGCTTTTCTAATTTTTTTGAAAAGATTGGATGAGTAAACAAAATCAGTTATCGCTTCATTATCCGTTTTGAAGATGTCTTTTTTAGAGCCTTCCCATGCTAGTATTCCTTGTTTTAAGAAAATAATTTTTTCACCAATTTCCATTACCGAATTCATATCATGAGTATTGATAACGGTCGTAATATTATATTCAACGGTAATTTCATGAATTAAATTATCAATGATAATGGCTGTTTTTGGGTCAAGACCCGAGTTGGGTTCGTCACAAAAAAGATACTTTGGGTTATTTACTATGGCTCGAGCAATGGCAACCCTTTTTTGCATTCCACCCGAAAGCTCAGAAGGTTTTTTATGATGGGCCTCTTTTAAATCTACTCTGTCAATTACAAAGTCAACTCGTTTTTTAATTTCTTCAGCCGTTTTGGTAGTAAACATTTTAAGTGGAAAACCCACATTTTCTTCAACCGACATACTGTCAAACAAGGCACTTCCTTGAAATACCATGCCAATTTCGGTACGCAATTTTCTCTTTTCATCGGCAGTTAAGTTGGAATAAATTCTACCATCAAAAGAGATAGTGCCTTTTTCAGGTGTGTGAATTCCGAGTAAACTTTTTAGCAAAACTGTTTTACCAGAACCACTTTGGCCAATAATTAGATTGGTTTTACCCGTTTCAAAAACGGTGGAAATTCCTTTTAATACTTTTGAATCTCCAAATGATTTTTCAATGTTTTTTATTTCTATCATTAGGTCAAAAGTAATTGAGTTAAAATATAATTGCTCAAAATAATAGTTACCGCTGTCCAAACAAACGAAACAGTACTTGCTTTTCCAACTTCGAGAGCACCACCTTTCATATAATACCCATGAAAAGAAGGAATGGTTGCCAAAATTAAAGCAAATACAAAAGTTTTAATAAAGGCATAGGTGACATGAAATGGAATAAACTCTTGTTGTAATCCTATAATAAAGTCATTACTAGAAGCGAATCCTCCATAAACGGAAGCAACCCAACCTCCAAAAATCCCTAAAAACATGCTAATACCAATAACAAAAGGGTAGAGTAAAAGCGCTATTATTTTTGGAAAAACAAGATAATTTAATGAATTTACTCCCATTACCTCCAAAGCATCTATTTGCTCTGTAACGCGCATGGTACCGATGCTTGAGGTGATAAAAGACCCCATTTTTCCCGCCATTATAATGGAAATAAATGTGGGTGCAAACTCCAATATAACCGATTGTCTTGTAGCAAAACCGATAAGATATTTTGGAATTAATGGATTGGTTAAATTAAGCGCGGTTTGGATAGAGACAACACCTCCAACAAAGAAGGAGATAAAGCAAACAATTCCCAATGAATCGATAATCAAATCGTCAATTTCCTTAAAAATAAGTTGCCTCATTACACTCCACTTGGTGGGCTTATTGAAGACTTCTTTCAGCATCAAAAAATATTTTCCTATTTGGGATAAATAGCGGGCTAACATCATGCTTTTTAAATATTGTCAAAAATAACGAGAAGTTATGAGTTATGAGTTATGAGTTATCAGTTTTTTAGCTTTATAGCAGCTTTTCTCTCATTTTTTTCCATCGGTATTTCCGAATGAAATTGGCTTGCTCGGCGGTTACAAGAAGTGGTTTTTTGGCTGATTTTGCTTTCCAAAATCCTTTAATATAATCAATAAAAAGAAGTGGTTTTCCTTTTCTCATCGCCAATTTAAAGGAGGCTATGGTAGTAATAAGGAATCCGTAACCTAAACAGTAAAAAGCTTCCCCTTGTTTGTAGCGACTGGCTTTGTTGTAATTGGCACCAGTTGGTTTTAAGTGTTTGACGTGTAAACTTTCATCGGTTATCACTTTCCAGTTGTAAAATTTACAAAGCAATTCATCAACGGTGTCCCAACCCATAGCTGGTTTTAAGCCTTCAATTTGTATAAATGTTTCTTTTCGGTAGGCTTTGAAAGCCCCGCGAATGTGGTCTTTATCGGTTAGGTTTTCTAAAATCCATTCCCCATTTTTCTCTATATAGGCAAAACCACCCACCATACCGATTGTGCTATCCGACTTAAAATGGTTACTAATAGTTTCAAAATAATTGGGCGGAAAAATCAAATCGGCATCCGCTTTTACGATAAAATCATAGTCTCTGTCTAAGGTTTTTAACCCTTTTTGAAAGGCTTGAATTACTTTGCTGCCTGGAAGATGAATGGTGTCCGAAGTTGTATTTACCAAGTTAATAAAAGGATGTTTTTTGGTTAAAGCCATAACAATAGCTTCAGTATCATCAGTAGAGTTGTCATTAACAACCACAATTTTAGTGGGCAAAACGGTTTGCTCCACTAAGGATTGTAAGGTGAGTCCAATAAATTTTTCTTCGTTGTGAGATGGAATTACAATATAATAGCGCATCAGTACTTTACTTATAAGGGTAAAAATATAAATTTGAACCCATAAAAAAAGGATTTCCCGAGAGAAATCCTTTCCAAACATGAAGTATAAAAAAACAGTCTATTCCGCGTTAGCTAATTCTGTAGTTTTCTTTTTAGTGAAAGCTTCGATATTGTCGTAAATTACTGGGATTACTTCTTTACCAGTTTTGTCGATAAAGCCTAGTTTTTCTTTACGATCTTTTACTAAAGCCCAGTTTTTTCTAACGCCATCAAATTTAGAGACGTCTACATATTTTACTGGAACTACAATGTTTCCTTCTTTGTCAATGAAGCCTTTAAGACCTTGACTTTCTACGAGTGCCCATTCTTTTGAATATTCACCAAACGTACCGATTTTATCATACACTGGAGGAACAATTTCTTTACCAGCTTCGTTCATAAAACCGTATTTGCCATCTTTTACAATTAGCGCCCATCCGGTATTATAAGCATCATAGCTTTCCACCGTTTGGTATTTTGGTTCAACTACAATTTTTCCGTTTTTGTCAACAAATCCGAATAAATTGTTTAATTCAACTTTTGCCCAATTAGGATGCATTTTGTCAAATTCTTCAATCGAATTATATTTAGGCGGAACGATCTCAATTCCCGACTCATTAATAATACCGAATTTTTCATCAGATTTAACAATAAACATTTTTTGAGCAAATGAGCAAGTCAATGCTAAAGACATCGAAAGTGTAAATAATTTTTTCATAATAATAGATTTTAGGGTTATGTTTTATTTCGATTCAAACATACTCGCATTGTCGATTAAATAACAAAAAAAATCTATGAAACGCACAAAAAACATAAAAAAGTAGGAAAAAGATATAAATAAACTTACAACTTAATGTTTTTATAATCTACTGAATTATCAAAAAATACATGCTTAAAATACAATCTTTAAATAATATAGATTATCTCTATAAATATTGATATTTTACCGTTTTTTTATAATATGCCAAAAATTAAATGCATTATTTATTTGAAATACACGTAATTAGATTTTTAAAATGATTCGAGCATAAAAAAAATCATCTGAAATGATGATTTTGAATGATTTTTAATAATTGAATTCTATTTTACCTTTTCGGCATAAATGATATAATACCTAGGAGTGAAATAACGAAGTAGTGGTCGGAATCCAAACTTTTTAACTGGATGGGTGAACTTTACACTATCCATAATCTTCCAACCTGTTTTTTCCATAAGCCAGTCTAGTTGCCAATCTTCAAATTCATGATAATGGCGATCCCACATATCTGTTTTACTTCGATAAGCAGAAGAAAACCATAAACGGAGTGGAATAGATATTAAAATCTTGTCTGCCTTTATGTTTTGTAATACGGTATAAGGGTTCAGTAAATGTTCAAAAATTTCGAAGGCAGTAACAACAGTGTAGTTTTCAGATAGTAATTCGGATACATCATTATCTAAGTCTTCTCCTTTAGTGTTTTTAACAGTAAAACCATTGTCTTGCATTATTTTAGAAAAGGGATTCGGCACGCCGAGATCTAAAATGGTTTCAGATTTTGTGATGTGTTTTTGTAAAAATGCTAAAGTAATATTGAAGCGTTTACTCGGATAGGTCTTCTCGTACATGAATTAAATAGTCAATGTTTTGGTTGCGAAGGTACAACTTTTACATTCTGTAAACAATGGCATTTACGTTCATGCCTGCACCAACAGAAGCAAATATAATAACATCGCCAGAACTTAAACTTTGATTCTCAATTTTACCTTTAACTAAAGAATCGTATAAAGTGGGTACAGTTGCTACGCTCGAATTGCCGAGTTTATGAATACTCATCGGCATGATGCCTTCTGGTGGAGTTTTTTCATATAGTTTGTAGAATCGTTGAATAATAGCTTCATCCATTTTTTCATTAGCTTGATGAATTAATATTTTCTTCACTTCATCTATAGCAATACCGCTATCATCTAAACACTCTTTCATTGCTTTTGGAACTTGATTTAAAGCAAACTCATAAATTTTTCTGCCTTGCATCTTTATATAACGCACATCAGGGTCATGAGTTTTATTAAATGAATTACCGAAAAATAAATAGTAAGCCTCATCATAAGCAAATGTAGCGGTTTGATGGGCCAAGATGCCTCCTTCTTCATTTGTAGCTTCAATTACGGTAGCACCAGCACCGTCTGAATAAATCATACTGTCTCTGTCGTGCATATCTACTACACGCGAGAGTGTTTCGGCACCAATTACTAAACATTTTTTAGCCATACCCGCTCTGATAAAAGCTTGTGCTTGAATAACACCTTCTATCCAACCAGGGCAACCAAAAAGCATGTCGTAAGCCACACATTTAGGATTCTTAATTCTTAAATCATATTTAACTCTAGTAGCTAAGCTGGGTACTAAATCGGTTTGAATAGCTCCCTTTCGAACATTTCCAAAGTTGTGGGCAAAGATGATATAGTCTAAGGTTTCGGGATCAATATTAGCATCTTCTATGGCTTTTTTTGCAGCAATAGTTGCAATATCTGACGAAAGTAAATCATCTTTAACATACCTGCGTTCTTGAATACCAGTAATTTCTAGGAATTTTTTAGCAACTACGTCATTCGGATGGGCAAAAGGACTTCCATCATCATTGAGAAAAACGTGTTGAGCAAAATCTTTATTAGATACTATTTCAGTAGGAATATAACTTCCAGAACCGGTTATTTTTATATTCATTTTTTTACCATTTCATTGCGAAATTATTAATAAAAATAATTATAGATTGTAATTACCTTGATTAATTCAAAACTATTGTGAATAATTTAAAAAATAGCAGCAATAATTGATGATGCAATAATTAAACTTCTTTTTGTTGCGCAATTTTAATTTGCATAATGGTACCAATACTCAACGCTTGGGTTTTTATTTGCTCAGCTTTTTCACCTTTGAAGTTTTCATCCACAGCAGCATAAAAATGATGTAGCCAAATTGTAAATAACTCGGGAGAAAGATATTCTTTGGCATTAACATCCAAGTGAATTTGAGTTAAGTTTTTGGTATAACCTCCTGTTCCTAATATAGCTTGTGACCAAAAAGTAACCAAAATAGGCAAGTGCTCTTCTATTTTAATCTTAACTACTTCGGTAAAAATATAGCTGATAGAGTCATCCGAAAGTAACTTTTTATAAAACTCGTCTACCAGTAAATACAAATCCTCTTGATTTTGAATATCCTTCATGGTCTATTTATTAGTGCAAAAATAAATCATCGACACTTTTTAATTCCTGATTTAAATCAGTTTTAAAACAAAAGGTTTCAAATTATAAAACTTGAAACCTTTTTACTTTTGCCTAATTCCTATATTATATATACGCCTCAATAGGCGCACAAGAACAAACTAAGTTTCTGTCACCATAGGCATCGTCTACACGGCGCACGCTTGGCCAGAATTTATTATCATGAATATAATCCAAAGGATAGGCTGCTTGCTCACGGGTGTATGGCATATTCCAATCGTTTGAAGTTAGCATTGCTAAAGTATGCGGTGCATTTTTCAAGACATTTATAGGATTGTCAGCCGAAGCGGTTTCTATTTCTTTACGTATGGCAATCATGGCATCACAAAAACGATCTAACTCGGCTAAATCTTCTGATTCTGTTGGTTCAATCATCAAAGTACCAGCAACAGGGAAAGAAACTGTTGGCGCATGGAACCCATAATCCATTAATCGTTTTGCTATATCAGTAACTTCAATGCCGTTTTGTTTGAACGAACGACAATCTAATATCATTTCGTGAGCCGCTCTTCCCATTTCACCTGAATATAATACAGGATAATGTTGGTCTAAACGGGCTTTCATATAATTGGCATTCAAAATCGCATGTTGTGTAGCGCTTTTTAAACCATCAGCTCCCAACATAGTGATGTATCCATAAGAGATTAAACATACTAATGCTGAACCATAAGGTGCCGATGAAATAGCCGTAATGGCTTCATTTCCTCCTGTTGGAATAACTGGATTGGTTGGTAAAAAAGGCACTAGTTTTTCGTTTACACAAATAGGACCAACACCAGGACCTCCACCACCATGAGGGATAGCGAATGTTTTGTGTAAGTTTAAGTGGCAAACGTCAGCTCCAATAGTTGCGGGATTGGTTAAACCCACTTGGGCATTCATATTGGCACCATCCATATAGACTAAACCTCCATTGTCGTGAATGATTTTGGTGATTTCACAAATAGCACTTTCAAAAACCCCATGAGTAGACGGATAAGTCACCATCAAACAAGACAGGTTGTCTTTGTGTTCTATGGCTCTGGCTCTTAAATCTTCTACATCAATGTTACCGTTCTCCATGGTTTTGGTCACGATGATTTCCATACCTGCCATAGCTGCTGAAGCCGGGTTGGTTCCGTGAGCAGAGGATGGAATCAAACACACATTTCTGTGGTTATCGCCTCTTGACAAATGGTACGCACGAATTGCCATCAAACCAGCATATTCGCCTTGCGCTCCTGAGTTGGGTTGTAAGGTAGTACCAGCAAAGCCGGTCACTACATTTAATTGGTGCTCTAATTTTTTAAGCATAATTTGATACCCTTCCACTTGTTCGATAGGGGCGAATGGGTGAATGCTATTCCAGTTAGCCATCGATAATGGTAACATTTCGGCAGCCGCATTTAGTTTCATGGTACAAGAACCTAAAGAGATCATCGAATGATTTAACGATAAATCTTTACGCTCTAATTTTTTGATATAGCGCATCAATTGCGATTCAGAATGATGGTTGTTGAATACATCATGCAACAAGAACGCAGAGGTTCTTTCTAAAGGGGCAGGAAAATTATTTGATGTTGACAAATTCGCCACAGTGAATTTCTCTTTTGCTGTAGCTTCTGCAAAAATGGCTATGATTTTGTTGATATCGGCAACAGAAGTGGTTTCGTTTACTGAAATGGAAATCGTATCTGCATCCACATAATAGAAGTTCACTTCGTTTCTTTCTGCAATGGCTTTTACTTTTTGGGCATTCGCCTTTACTAAAAGGGTATCGAAGAAAGCGGTATTGGTTTGGTAAACACCTACTTTATTTAAAGCATCAGCCAATGTAACGGCTGAAGCGTGAACTTTATTGGCAATATAGCGCAAGCCTTTTGGTCCGTGGTACACGGCATACATACCCGCCATAACGGCTAATAAAACTTGAGCAGTACAAATATTGGAAGTTGCTTTCTCGCGTTTGATGTGTTGCTCGCGAGTTCCTAACGCCATTCGCAAAGCACGGTTTCCGTTAGTATCAATAGTTACCCCAATGATTCTTCCTGGCATCGAACGTTTGTGTTCTTCTTTGGTAGCAAAGAAAGCAGCGTGTGGTCCGCCATAGCCCATCGGTATACCGAAACGTTGTGTGGTTCCTACCACTACATCGGCACCCATTTCGCCTGGAGGGGTT
>CANJDA010000010.1 GCA_947472705.1 Flavobacteriaceae bacterium | reverse complement strand
AATATTTAAGTTGTTTTTGTAGAATCTAAAATTTATAGCATCATGTGCATTGCCATTAACACGCCAATCATTTTCGGCAAACAATCTTTGATTGTCAAACATGATTCTTTGGCGTCCAATTCTAACCGAAAAAGCTGGAGTGATAAATGGTTCTACATAACCTTCAAATAACTGTAAGGTTCCATCCAAACCTTTTGGATCGTGCATACCCCAAACTCTCACATCTTGAAAAGATACAACTGAATTAAATAAATTATTGTGCTGATAATTTAAAGTCAACCTAGTACGTTGATTGACAAACACACTGGCAACCGAGTTTTCACTAGGAATACTAGCATAACCATCGCGCATTTCAAATCGATTTCGCAATTGTAAATCAATAGTTAATGTTTTGTCTTTGGGTTTTTCTGGGTGTTTGGAAACAAAATCTGCCTTTATAGAATCGGCATCGGATTGTTTTATAACTCCTTTATGAATTAGTAAATTTAAAATGTCATCACTCGATTGAGCCGAAATACTATTTATAGTGAAAAGAGTTATAAAGAGTATATATACTTTTTTTGATATCATATAAATTTTCAGCTTTTCTTTAAAATTACCAGCTACCTCCAGAACCTCCTCCAGAGAATCCGCCGCCACCGAATCCACCACCGAATCCACCGCCGCCTGAAGAACCTCCACCAAATCCACTTCCGCCGCCAAAACCACCACGACCAAGACTACTAAGGAGTATGATGTCAGCCAAATCTAAACCACCGCCTCTTCCACCACTTCCACCACCATTGTTTCTGTTTTTAGCAATTATGATAATGATTACAATAAAAATAATGATGATAGGTATAATTGGGAAACCTTTGTCTTTCTTTGCTTGTTTTCTTTCGCCTTTGTATTTGCCTTTAAAAACATCAAAAAGTGCATCGGCTCCTTTATCTAAACCATTGTAATAGCTACCTGCTTTAAATTCGGGAATGATGATGTTTCTACATATTTCTCCACCAATTCCTGCGGTTAATCTATCTTCCAAACCATAACCAGGTGAAATCCATATTTTATGTTCTTTCTCAGCCACCAAAATAAAAACACCATTATCTTCTTTGGCTTGACCAATACCCCATTCATGCCCCCATTTTGGAGTCAAAATTCCAATATCTTCTCCATTAATGGTTGGGACTGTTGCTACGACAATTTGAGTTGAAGTGGAATCCGAATAGCGAATAAGTTTCTCTTCTAATTGAGTTTTTTCTTGAGAACTTAACAAATTAGCATAATCATAGACAGAAGTCTGTAAATCGGGCTTTTTTGGAATAGTAAATTGTGCAAAACTTACTTGTGTTATGAAAAGGCAAACGAGTAGTTTTAGTAATTGGGTAATGGTTTTAGATTGTTTCATTATCCTTTTGATATTTCGTTTGAAAGTTCATTGATGTCGTTTTCTTGGTGTGGAAAATGAGTTTTCAATTGTTCACCAGCTTTTAAGATGCCGTCAATTAAACCCTGCTTAAAATTTCCGTTTTTAAAATGTGCAAGCATGATGTCTTTGGTAGTATCCCAAAAATCATCAGCGACTTTCTTGTCAATACCTTCGTCACCACAAATGGCAAATTGTTTGCTCGCCACAGCAAGATAAATTAAAACACCATTTCGTTCCTGGGTTTGCTCCATTTGGAGTTGATGAAAAACCTCCACAGCTCTGTCAATAGGAGCCATGGACGTTTCTTTTTCTATATGTACTCTAATTTCGCCCGAAGTATTTTTTTCGGCTTGACCAATGGCTAAAACAATTTCTTGTTCTTCTTCTGGTGTTAAAAATGCTTTTATATTAGGCATCTTTTTCAATTAGAATTTTACTTTAACCGCTTTGTCAGCACCAGTAGCAGCTTCAAAATATGGTTTTTCTTTAAGGCCATACATTCCAGCTAGAATATTTCTTGGGAAAGTATTTATGTTATTGTTATAAGGTTTAACAGATTCATTAAAACGCGTTCTGGCGGTTAGAATCTGATTTTCTGTACTGGCCAATTCGTCTTGTAATTTCAAAAAGTTTTGATTGGCTTTAAGTTCAGGATAACGTTCCACAGATACTAATAATTTGGATAGCGATGATGATACCCCTGATTGTGCTGAATTAAATGCGGTCAATTGTTCTGGAGTTACGTTTTTAGGGTCAATAGTTATAGCAGTTGCTTTGGCACGGGCTTCAATTACAGCAGTAAGTGTACTTTTTTCAAAATTAGCAGCTCCTTTTACGGTTTCTACTAAATTTGGGATCAAATCATTTCTTCGCTGATATGAGGTTTGAACATTTCCCCAACTTTCTTTTACATCTTGTTCAAGTGTAACAGCATTGTTATAAATTCCACTTGCCCAACTGTAAATTCCAAAAATCACAACTACGGCAATAATCCAAGGTAAAAATTTTTTAAAGTTCATGTTTTTTTTATTTAGTGTTTATTATTTGTTTTAAATTTTTCTGAATGTTACAACTCTAGTTAAAGTTGATTTTTGATGTTTAATAATTGCATTTTAACCCCTTCCAGTTTGCTGATGATTTCAAACTTGTCTAAGGTTTTCTTTTGACCTTCTTTTAAATGGGTTTTAGCCCCTTCTAAAGTAAATCCTCGCTCTTTTACTAAATGATAAATAAGTTGTAGATTTTTAACATCCTCTGGAGTAAATAATCTATTACCCTTAGCATTTTTTTTGGGTTTTAAGATTTCAAACTCTTTGTCCCAAAAACGAATAAGTGACGTATTCACATTAAAAGCTTTGGACACTTCGCCAATGCTGTAATATCTTTTGCCTTCTTTTAATTCTATTTGCATACTGTCTTTTTTCTAAATTATAAAATCTTTAATCCAAAGATTGATTTTCTTGATTGGCTACTTTTGAAATGGCGGTATATTCTGCTGCAGAAATATTTCCATAATAAAAATTCAATGGGTTTACAACCTTTCCGTCTTTGTGCACTTCATAGTGTAAATGTGGTGCTTCACTTCTTCCAGTGCTGCCTACATAACCTATAACATCTCCACGTTTTACAAGTTGTCCAGCGCGGCATTTGTATTTACTTAAATGACCATATAAGGTGAGATAACCATAGCCGTGACTTATTTCGATATGATTTCCAAAGCCCGATTTAGAATTATCAGCATTCTTCACTACACCATCGCCAGTAGCAAAAATTGGGGTGCCTGTTGATGCTGTAAAATCCATGCCTTCATGCATTTTTCGAACCTTTGTAAATGGATCGCTACGGTAACCAAATCCAGAAGCAATACGTTTTAGCTGTTCGTTTTTCACTGGTTGAATTGCCGGAATCGCTGCCAATAATTTGTTTTTTTCTTTCGCTAATTTCAAAATTTCATCCAATGATTTCGATTGGATCGCCAACTCTTTCGAAATCACGTCTACTCGTTTTGAAGTGTTAATCACCAAATCTGAATTATTAAATCCTTCCAATTCTTTATAGCGATTCACTCCACCAAACCCAGCTTTTCGCTGCTCTACCGGAATAGGAGACGTATTAAAATAAGCTCGGTAAATATTATTATCTCTATCGGATACATCGGCCAAAACTTCATCAATTTGATCCATCTTTTTATTCAAAATGGTGTATTTCAATTTCATTGTTTCAATTTCTCTTGCTTGCAAACGATCTTTCGGAGTTTCTAAAAAAGAAGAATTCAGTAAAACCACAAAACACAAAAATCCAAATAAGGAAGAAGCTAGTATAAATAATCCGGCATAACCCAATTTTTTAGATAATTTTGGTTTAATTTTCCGGTAAGCCAAACTTTCGGTATCGAAATAATACTTTACTTTCTTCGCCATTTTTTATTTTATACTATTTTTGTGCAGGTTTTAAAAACAATGGTTATACGAACAAATTTAACAAATGTTTCAATTTAATCTGAACTTGTTTCAGATTCTTTCAATTTCTTTTGAAGAAGCGAAAGGTTGGGGCTGTTTCAGTAAACCATTTTCCTGCTGTCCGCACTACAAGGTAGTTGCTCCCATCAGGGCTAAAAACAATCCATAATAACAAACAGAATTAATGAAATCACAAGACATTCGAAAAGCATATTTACAATTCTTTGAAAGCAAAGGGCATTTAATTGTACCTTCGGCACCCATCGTTTTAAAAGATGATCCAACCTTGATGTTTAACAACTCAGGTATGGCACAGTTCAAAGAATACTTTTTAGGAAACGGAACTCCAAAAAGCCAACGAATTGCCGATACTCAAAAATGTCTTCGTGTTTCAGGAAAACACAATGATTTAGAAGATGTAGGTTTTGATACCTATCATCACACTATGTTTGAAATGTTGGGTAATTGGTCATTTGGTGATTATTTCAAAAAAGACGCTTTGGCTTGGGCATGGGAATTTTTGACAGAAGTACTTAAATTAGATAAAAACCGTTTATACGTATCTGTTTTTGAAGGAAATCCAGCTGAAAACGTTCCTTTTGATCAAGAAGCTTGGGACATTTGGAAACAATATGTTCCCGAAGACCGAATCATACTAGGAAATAAAAAAGACAACTTCTGGGAAATGGGAGACCAAGGGCCCTGTGGACCCTGTTCTGAAATCCATATCGATTTAAGAACCGATGCTGAAAGAGCTGCTGTTTCAGGTAGAAGTCTAGTGAATGCTGACCACCCACAAGTAGTGGAAATTTGGAACAACGTTTTCATGGAGTTCAACCGTAAAGCCGATGGCTCTTTAGAAAAACTACCAGAACAACACGTTGATACAGGAATGGGATTCGAGCGTTTGTGTATGGCCATACAAAATGTGACGTCCAACTATGATACTGATGTCTTCACACCATTGATAACCAAAATAGAACTAATTACAGGTTTAAAATACACTTCCAACGAAGTAAAAAACATTTCAGAAGAACAAAACAAAACCAACATCGCGATTCGCGTTATCGTTGACCACGTTCGTGCGGTAGCCTTTGCTATTGCCGATGGACAGTTGCCATCAAACGGTGGAGCTGGTTACGTAATCCGAAGAATCTTGCGTAGAGCTATTCGTTATGGTTTTACGTTTTTAAATACTAAAGAACCTTTCATCAATAAATTGGTGGAAGTGTTGGCCAACCAAATGGGCGAATTTTTCCCAGAAATCAAATCACAACAGCAATTGGTTACCAACGTAATCCGTGAAGAAGAGGCTTCTTTTTTAAGAACTTTAGATCAAGGCTTACAATTGTTAGAAAATGTGATTTCAGACACCAAAGGCAATGAAGTTCCAGGCGCTAAAGCTTTCGAATTATACGATACTTTTGGTTTTCCAAAAGATTTGACTGCTTTGATTCTGAAAGAAAAAGGAATGTCGTTTAACGAAAGCGAATTTGATGCGGCTATGCAAGAACAAAAGAATCGTTCACGTGCCGCTTCTGAAGTTTCGACTGAGGATTGGTCAGTTCTAATTCCAGGAAATGTTGAGACTTTCGTGGGTTATGACCAAACGGAGAATGAAGTAAAAATTACCCGTATCCGAAAAATAGACAGCAAGAAAGATGGTGTTTTGTATCAAATCGTTTTAAATAATACTCCGTTCTATCCAGAAGGTGGAGGACAAGTTGGTGACAAAGGAACCTTAGTTTCTGCCAATGAAATCATTGACATCATCGACACCAAAAAAGAAAACAATCTCATTTTACATTTTGCGAAGCAATTACCAGAAAATATAAACGCTGCTTTCGTAGCGAAAGTGAATACCGATTTAAGAACTTCCACTTCCAAAAACCACTCGGCTACGCATTTGATGCATTTGGCCTTACGAAACATTTTAGGAACTCATGTAGAACAAAAAGGGTCTTTGGTAAATCCAAACTATTTACGTTTCGACTTTTCGCATTTCAGTAAAGTTACTGATGAAGAACTACGTCAAGTAGAAGCAAGTGTAAACCAACAAATAGAAGCACAATTGCAATTGATGGAATACAGAAACATTCCCATTCAAGAAGCCTTAGCCAAAGGAGCCATGGCTTTGTTTGGAGAAAAATATGGCGATACGGTGCGTATGATTGAATTTGGCGACAGTAAAGAATTATGTGGTGGCATTCATGTGAAGAATACTTCAGAAATATGGCATTTCAAAATCATTTCTGAAGGTGCTGTAGCTGCTGGTATCCGTCGTATTGAAGCCATAACTGGTGATGCTGTGAAAGACTTCTTTACCCAACAAGAAAATGCTTTGGCCACAATCAAAGAAACGTTGAAAAACCCACAGGATACTATCAAAGCGGTAGTTTCATTACAAGAAGATAATGCCAAGCTAAAAAAACAAATTGAGCAACTATTAAAAGAAAAAGCCAAAGTATTGAAAGGCGAATTGGCTTCTCAACTACAAGAAATTAATGGTGTAAAATTCTTGGCGGCACAAGTTGATTTGAATGCGGAAGGTGCTAAAGATTTGGCTTATGAATTAGGCACTTTAGGAACCAATCTGTTTTTAGTATTGGCTACAGCCGAAGATGATAAACCAATGCTAACGTGTTACATTTCAAAAGAATTGGTTGCCGATAAAAACCTCAATGCTGGAACAGTAGTTCGCGAATTAGGGAAATACATTCAAGGCGGCGGCGGCGGACAACCGTTCTTTGCCACTGCTGGTGGAAAGAATGCAGTGGGTATTCAAGAAGCTTTAGAAAAAGCGATTGATTTTGTGAAATAAAATGGAATTTAGAACCCAAATTCCAATTCAAAGCAGTAATCAAAAAATTGATTATGACGCTAAGATTTTACTCTTGGGTTCTTGTTTTGCCGAAAATATCGGGAAGAAGTTTGAGTATAATAAGTTTCAAAACACGGTTAATCCTTTCGGAATTATCTTCAATCCGGTTTCTATCGAGAAGTTGGTTAATAGAGCAATCCATAACTATCAGTTTACCGAAGCAGATATCTTTTTTCATAATGATTTGTGGCATTGTTATGATGTTCATTCAGAGTTAAGCCATCCAGATAAAGAAGTGTTTCTTCAAAATCTGAATCAAATTCTGGAGGAAATGAATCGCCAATTAACCGAATCCACACATATCATAATTACTTATGGTACGTCTTGGGTTTATGCATTACAATCATCGGGAGTAGTTGTTGCCAATTGTCATAAAGTACCACAAAATCAGTTCGAAAAGGTAATTGTTTCGGTTAAAGATTCTGAGATTTACATTCAGAAAACCATCGATTTGATTCAAAAAGTAAATCCAACTTGTCCTATTGTTTTTACTGTTTCGCCAGTGCGTCATATCAAGGATGGCTTTATCGAAAACCAACGAAGCAAAGCGCATTTGATTACTGCCATTCACAATTTGCAGTTGAATTATTTCCCTAGCTATGAAATTCTTATGGATGAATTGCGCGATTATCGTTTTTATGCCGAAGACATGCTGCATCCTAATCAGATTGCAATAGATTATATATGGGAACGATTTTGCGACAGTGCCATCGATTCAAAATGTTATCCAGTTATGGACGAAGTGGCCGCTATTCAAAAAGGATTAGCACATAAACCGTTTAACCCTAATGCAGAGAGTCATCAAAAATTCTTAAATAAACTCCAACAGCAAATTTCGCAACTTCAAAAGAAATTTACTTTTATGGAGTTTTATTAAAATACTTCATTAATTTATTGAAATCTCCTTTGTCTTTGTTTGCAAATGAAATGGCATTTATTTAAAATAAATTCTATATTTGAAATCCTATGAAGATTACCGATAGAAAAACTGAAATTGTGACCGTGGCGGCTAAACTTTTCAAAGAGAAAGGATATAGTGCTATAACCATGCGCGACATTGCCCAGGCTATGGATATTAAAGCCGCAAGTTTATACAATCACATAAAATCTAAACAAGAAATTCTAGTCTTAATTATTATTGAAATTGCTGAAGAGTTCACAGCTACTATGAATGATGTAGTGATTTCCAAAGACGCTACTATAAAAAAAATTGAAAAAATTATCCAATTGCATATTGATATTACATTGCGGAATTCGGATGCATTAGCTTGTTTGAATAACGATTGGATGCATTTGGCTGATAAACAATTGACCTACTTTATGAAAATGAGAGAAGACTACGAAGAAAATTTTAGAACAATAATCAAAAAAGGAATTGTTGATGGCGATATCAAAAACCTCAATCTAGAAGTAATCATTTTCTCAACACTTTCTACTTTACGAACACTATACTTGTGGTATGGCAAAAAAAAGAGCCCTGATCCATTAGTGCTTAAATCTAATATGATTCAGGTTTTACTAAACGGAATAGTAATACAATAACACATTGGTAATCAATACTTATTAAGTTTTTCAATCGTTGTAGTTTCACTTTAAGAATTATTACTTAAATTTGCATAGTAAACTAACAATTGTTAGTTTTCATTTTAAACAAAATGTATGGCAAAATTTCATAGCATTAAAGTTGCTGATATTTATAAAGAAACTAAGGATTGTTCGGTGATAACTTTTGATATTCCAAAAGAATTGCAAGCCGAATTCCAATACAAACAAGGACAACATTTGACCTTACGTTCTAACATAAATGGTGAAGAAGTAAGACGTTCCTATTCTTTGTGTTCTTGTCCACTTGATAACAAATGGCAAGTAGCCGTTAAAAAAATTAATGGTGGATTATTTTCTACTTTCGTTAAAGAGAGTTTAAAAAAAGGAGATGTCATCGATGTAATGCCGCCAAACGGAACTTTTTTTACCGAAGTCAATCCATCACAAGCTAAAAATTATATTGCTTTTGCTGCCGGTAGTGGTATCACACCGATACTTTCTATCATTAAAACGCATTTAGCAGCAGAGCCAAACAGTACGTTTAAATTATTTTATTTGAACAGCACTGTAAAATCAATTATCTTTAAAGAAGCAATAGAACAGTTAAAAAATATATATTTTAATCGATTCGAAATCTTCTATTTCCTTACCAAAGAGCATCGTACTTCTGAACTTTTTAATGGTAGATTTACCAAAGAAAAAATCGAAGTGTTGACCGATAAAATCATTGATATTCCAACTATAGATGAATGTTTCATTTGCGGACCCGAGGAAATGATTTTCTTGCTGCGCGATGAATTACAAGCCAAAGGATTACCGAAAGATAAGATTCACTACGAATTATTTAATACCGGACTCTCTGAAGAAGACAAAAAGCGTATCAGCAAAATAGTTGAGAAAAAAGTGGAAGGAACCGAAGTAACCATTATCGATGGTGGTAAAGAATTCCATTTCGTGATGGGAGAAGATTTCGACAATATACTTGATGGCGCTATTGCTGCTGGAGCTGATTTACCCTATGCTTGTAAAGGTGGTGTATGTAGCACCTGTCGTTGCAAAGTGGTTGATGGTTCGGTAGAAATGAAACTGAATTATTCCTTAGAACCCGATGAGGTGGCTAAAAATTTTGTGTTGAGTTGCCAAGCCGTTCCGACTTCTAAAAAAGTAGTAGTCGATTTCGGATTATAAAATATAAACTGAATTTAATAACAAAAAAGTTATGTCAGAACAAGAAGTAAAAAATTTAGAAGCACTTTTTCAAGCTCGTATTGATAGAGACGATAAAATTGAACCAAAAGAATGGATGCCAGAGAAATACCGTCTCACACACATTCGTCAGATTTCACAACACGCTCACTCCGAAATTGTGGGCATGCTTCCCGAAGCCAATTGGATTACTCGCGCTCCTTCTTTACGCAGAAAAGTAGCTTTATTAGCAAAAATTCAAGACGAAGGCGGTCACGGATTGTATCTATATAGTGCCGCTGAAACCCTTGGAATATCACGTGAAGAAATGTATGAGCAACTCCATACCGGAAAAGCAAAATATTCTAGCATTTTTAATTATCCAACCATAACTTGGGCCGATATGGGTGCTGTGGGTTGGTTGGTTGACGGTGCTGCGATAATGAATCAAGTTGCTTTAATGGGAACATCTTATGGTCCTTATGCTCGCGCCATGGTTCGTATCTGTAAAGAAGAAAGTTTTCATCAACGTCAAGGGTATGAAATCCTACTGACATTATGTAATGGAACTCCAGAACAAAAGGCAATGGCACAAGATGCGCTTAATCGTTGGTGGTGGCCTTCCTTAATGATGTTCGGGCCAAAAGACGAAGAATCTCCAAATACAGAACAATCGGTAAAATGGAAATTAAAACGCAAAACCAATGACGAATTACGCCAGCAGTTTGTAGATCAAACCGTACCTCAAGCCAATATTTTAGGATTAACAATTCCAGATGATAAACTAAAATGGAACGAAACTACAAAGCATTATGAGTTTGGAGATATCGATTGGGATGAATTTTGGCAAGTAGTAAAAGGTCATGGGAAATGCAACAAACAACGTCTCGAAGCTAGAAAAAATGCCTGGGAAAATGGGACTTGGGTTCGAGATGCTGCAGTGGCTTATGCCGAAAAACAAGCCATTAAAGAAGAAAAGAAAGCAATATAATTAATGGTCTTAACCGACTTTTAAAAGATAATAATTATGAAAAACTGGCCACTTTGGGAAGTATTTATAAGAAGTAAAAACGGATTAGAACACCGTCATTGCGGTTCACTTCATGCAAGTGACGCGACTATGGCATTAGAAAATGCACGCGATGTATACACTCGTCGAATGGAAGGTGTGAGTATATGGGTAGTGCCATCAAGTCAAATTACAGCATCCAATCCAGAAAACAATGGAGAAACTTTTGAGCCAGCCATGGACAAAGCGTACCGTCATCCTACGTTTTATGAATTGCCAGACGAATTAAAACACATGTAAGATGAAAAACAATCTCATTCATTACATATTCGGAATTGCAGACAATTCTTTGATTTTAGGTCAACGATTGGGCGAACTTTGCGGGCATGGACCAAGTCTAGAAACGGATATCGCACTAACCAATATTTCACTCGATTTGTTAGGACAAGTGCGTAGCTATTATCAATATGTTGCCAAATTACAAGGTGGTGATGCTACTGAAGATACTGTCGCTTTTCTTCGTTTGGAAAGAGAATATAAAAATGTGCTTTTAGTGGAACAACCCAATATTGATTTTGGTTATTCTATAACCAAACAGTTTTTGTTTGATGTTTTTCACCTGGCTCTATTAGAAGAATTGCAAAATAGTAAAGACGAAATGCTAGCTGCTATTGCCAAAAAAAGCATTAAAGAAGTGCTATATCATAACCGTTTTTCATCCGATTGGATTAGACGATTAGGCGATGGTACGCAAGAAAGTCATGACCGAATTCAAACTGCTATAAACGATTTGTGGATTTTTACCGATGAGTTATTCCACCAAACTGATGCAGATAAGACTATGGTGATTGAAGGAATTGGCGTAGATGTAACTCAATTGAAAGCAAAATATTACCAAAAAGTAAGCGCAGTTTTAGAGGAAGCTACTTTACTAACACCAACCATTGAATATTTTCAAAAAGGAGGAAAGCAAGGAATACACAGCGAACACATGGGTTATATTTTAACCGAATTACAATATATGCAACGCACCTATCCAAACATGACTTGGTAAATGACAACAACAGAACGCCATATTGACCAACAACTTTTCGAGATACTCGAAACTGTTTCCGATCCGGAAATTCCTGTGTTGTCCATTATGGAAATGGGTGTTGTACGTTCTGCAAAATTAGTAAACGGAATAGTTGAGGTAGAAATAACGCCAACCTACAGCGGATGTCCAGCAATGGACGTGATTGGTGATGATATCAAAAGTGCCTTTAAAGCTAAAGGCTATGAAGCTAAAGTGGATTTAATCCTTTCACCAGCTTGGACCACCGATTGGATTACAACAAAAGGCAGAACTGCTTTAGAAAAATACGGGATCGCTTCTCCCTTAGACGCATTGGCTGACAAAGAAGCATTATTGGGAAATAAAAAAGTAGTGAAATGCCCGCAATGTGGGTCTTTAAATACAAATTTAATAAGTCAATTTGGGTCAACAGCCTGCAAAGCATTATTTAAATGTGAAGACTGTTTGGAGCCTTTTGACTATTTTAAATGTTTAAAATAAACCGCTTAGGTTTTAAAAATAAAATTAGGTATGAGCAATTCAATTGAATTAAAAATTGAAAACAATGTGGCATGGGTTTATCTCAATCGCCCTGAAGTATTCAATAGTTTCAACCGAGAAATGGCTTTGTCATTACAATCTACTTTAGATGATTGTGCTAAAGATAAAAACGTTAGAGCCATTGTAATTACTGGAAACGGAAAAGCTTTTTGTGCAGGGCAAGATTTAAAAGAAGTAACAGATCCTGAATTAAATCCAGGGTTTCGAAAAATTTTAGAAGAGCATTATAATCCTATCATTCTAAAAATCAGAACCATTGAAAAACCAATTGTGGCTGCAGTAAATGGAGTAGCGGCTGGTGCAGGTGCTAATATCGCTTTAGCCTGTGATATTGTTGTAGCTACAGAACATGCCAGTTTTATTCAAGCATTTAGCAAAATAGGCTTGATTCCTGATAGTGCTGGAACTTTTTTTCTACCAAGGTTAATAGGATTCCAAAGAGCCTCTGCCTTAATGATGTTGGGCGATAAAGTTTCTGCTGCTGAAGCACTTGTATTGGGACTGATTTATAAAGAATTTCCAACTTCAATGTTTGAAGAAGAAGTCACAGCATTAGCAATCACTTTAGCCAATATGCCTACCAAAGCATTAGGTTTAACCAAAAGATTATTAAATCAATCTATGACTAATACTTTAGAGCAACAATTAGCCATAGAAAGCGATTTGCAAATAGAAGCAAGTTCATCATACGATTATAATGAAGGTGTCAATGCTTTTGTAGAAAAAAGAAAACCTGAATTTAAAGGGAACTAAATCTGACTCTTTAGATTTTTAAAATCTAAAAGTCTAATTATTTTATAATTATGAAAGTAGCAGTAATAGGTTCGGGAACTATGGGAAGTGGTATTGCACAAGTAGCCGCCACAGCTGGATGTGAAGTCAAAATTTATGACACTAATCTCGATGCATTAGCTATGAGCAACAGCAATCTAGAGGAAACATTATCCAGGTTAGTTGAAAAAGGTAAGATTAATGAAACTGAAAAATCCCGAATTCAAAATAGTATTTCCTATGCTAATGCCTTAAATGGTTTGTCTGATTCCGAATTGGTTATTGAAGCCATAGTCGAAAATTTAGAAGTAAAGAGAAGGTTATTTTCAGAATTGGAACATTTCGTTTCACCACAAACCATACTTGCCTCTAATACATCATCTCTATCAATAGCTTCCATAGCTGCCTCTTGTCAAAAACCGGAACGTGTCATTGGCATTCACTTCTTTAATCCAGCACCTCTGATGCAATTGGTAGAAGTAATTCCAGCTGTGCAAACCAGTGATGAAGTTTTAAAAACAACTACTCAAACAATTTCCGATTGGAAAAAAGTAGTAGCCATTACTAAAGACACGCCAGGATTCATAGTAAACCGAGTGGCCCGTCCTTTCTACAGCGAAAGTTTACGTATTTATGAAGAAGGAGTTGCTGATTTCGCTACTATTGATTGGAGCTTAAAAACAATTGGGGGTTTCCGAATGGGGCCTTTTGAATTAATGGATTTCATTGGAAACGATGTTAACTATACAGTAACAGAGACGGTATTTACAGCCTTTTATTTCGACCCAAGATTCAAACCTTCTTTCGCCCAAAAAAGATTGGCTGAAGCTGGTTTCTTCGGAAGAAAATCAGGCAGAGGTTTTTATAATTATAGTATTGAATTACCAAGCCCAAATCAAGATTTAATTTTGGCCAAAGCTATCTTCGACAGAGTTATAGTCATGCTTGTAAACGAAGCAGCCGAAGCCTTATTTTTAAACATTGCTTCTGCAAAAGACATTGACAATGCCATGACCAAAGGCGTAAATTATCCTAAAGGATTACTAGCTTGGGCTGATGAATTGGGGATTGCTTGGTGCGTCGAAAAACTGGATAGTTTATATAACGAATACCACGAAGACCGCTACCGTTGTAGTGCATTATTGAGAAGAATGAGTAAGGAAAACAAAACCTTTTTCTAACATGGAAGGAACAAAAATCCCATACAAAATGCTTAGTCAGGATGCTTACAGCCAATGGTTGGGCATCGAGATTTTGGAATGTGAAATAGGACGTTGCAAAGTGGCCATGACCGTGCGTAAAGAAATGCTAAACAGTATGAACAAAGCCCATGGCGGAATCACCTATTCTTTAGCTGACACGGCTTTTGGGTTTGCAGCTAACACCCACGGCAGATTTGCGGTTTCTATCGAAACCTCCATTAATCACATCGAAGCAGTAAACGAAGGCGATTATCTAGTAGCCGAATCCATCATCGAAAAAGTTAACAATAAATTAGGCTTCAACATCATCGAAGTCAAGCGAGGAGATGATATGGTTGCTCTATTCAAAGGCGTAGTTTATCGAACCGCCAAAGAATGGGATGATTAAAAAAGCTAGGAGCGAATAACTCGGGCTGTTTCAGAAATGGTAATTCCCGCTGTCCGCTCTACAAGGTGCCGCTCCCATCGGGGCTAAACAGTAAACGTATTGAATTAGAATTAAAATAAATGGAAGCATACATCATAGACGGAGTTAGAACTCCAATCGGAAGTTACCAAGGAACACTGGCATCGGTTCGCCCCGATGATTTAGGCGCTTTGGTCATCAAAACCGTAGTAGCTAATAATCCAAACATTCCAGCTGATGCTTATGACGATGTCATTATGGGTTGTGCCAATCAAGCTGGAGAAGATAATCGTAATGTTGCAAGAATGTCATTGTTATTAGCAGGATTGCCATACACCGTTCCTGGAGAAACTGTTAACCGATTATGCAGTTCTGGACTTTCAGCTATCATTAATGCCAGTCGTGCCATCAAAGCCGGTGACGGACATGTATTTATAGCAGGCGGAGTCGAAAACATGACCCGCGGGCCATTAGTAGTTTCCAAGCCATCCACAGCTTATGGAACCGATAGTAAAATGTATGACAGTAGTTTCGGTTGGCGTTTTATCAATCCCAAAATGCATACCATGTACGGTACCGATGCGATGGGAGAAACGGCAGAAAACTTAGTTGAAAAATATAACATTTCCCGAGAAGACCAAGATGCCTTTGCTTTACATAGCCAACAAAAAGCAGCTGCTGCACAAGCTTCCGGAAGACTAGCTAAAGAAATAGTGGCTGTGGAAATTCCCCAACGCAAAGGAGATGCAATACAGTTTTCTAAAGATGAATTTATTAAATCAAATACATCTATGGAAGGGTTGGCCAAATTACGCGCTGCCTTTAAAAAAGAAGGAAGTGTAACCGCTGGAAATGCATCAGGGTTAAATGATGGAGCAGTAGCAACCATTATTGCATCAGAAGAAGCCGTTAAAAAATACAATTTAAAACCATTGGCCCGTATTGTAAGTTCAGCAGTAGTGGGAGTAGAACCAAGAATTATGGGTATAGGCCCAGTAGAAGCTACTAAAAAAGCTCTGGCAAAAGCCAATTTAACCTTGGACCAAATCGACATCATCGAACTAAACGAAGCCTTCGCTGCTCAAAGTATTGCTTGTTTACGAGAACTAGGAATAGCTGACAACGATCCAAGAGTCAATCCTAATGGAGGTTCCATAGCCATCGGACATCCACTGGGAGTTACGGGTGCCAGAATTGCTTATTCTGCAGCTTTAGAATTACAACTAACAGGAAAACGATATGCCTTAATCACTATGTGCATCGGAGTTGGGCAAGGCTATGCCGCCATTATTGAAAGAGTATAAAACCGTTAGGTTAAACAAAATAGTATGAGTACAATACAAAATTATATATTAGGAAAATGGACATCAGGTGCTGGTGAAGGGGTTCCTTTATTCGATTCGGTTACGGGAGAAATCATTGGTCATGCTTCCACACAAGGATTAGACTTTGGTGAAATTCTGCATTACGGAAGAACCAAAGGAAGTGCAACACTTCGTAACATGACGTTCCAAGAACGCGGCAATATGATTAAAAGTTTGGCCATGTATTTAACCAAACGTAAAGAAGCGTTTTACGAAATCAGTTATCGTACTGGAGCCACACGTGTTGACAGTTGGATAGATATTGAAGGTGGTTTTGGGAATTTGTTTGCCAACGCTTCATTGCGAAAATTATTCCCTAACCAATCCTACCATGTAGAAGGCGATGCGATTGATTTATCTCGCGGCGGTCGTTTTATGGCGCATCATATTTTAGTACCAAAAAAAGGAGTAGCCGTTCATATCAATGCGTTCAACTTCCCAATATGGGGAATGCTCGAAAAATGTGCCGTCAATTGGATGGCAGGTGTTCCAGCAGTTGTAAAACCCGCAACATCAACTTCCTATTTAACCGAAGCTGTAGTTAGAGAAATCATCGCATCCAACATATTACCCGAAGGCGCTTTACAGCTAATTTGTGGTTCAGCAAATACACTTTTAGATACAGTAGAAAGCCAAGATGTGGTTACGTTTACCGGTTCGGCTAGTACCGGTCGAAAGTTAAAAGCTCATACCCGTATCATCAACGAATCAGTGCCATTTAACATGGAAGCCGACTCTTTAAACTCTTCTATTTTAGGAGAAGATGCCATTCCGGGAACACCCGAATTTGATTTGTTTGTCAATCAGGTGCGAAGTGAAATGACGGTTAAATGTGGTCAAAAATGTACAGCCATTCGTAGAATTATCGTTCCAGAAAAATTAATGGATGATGTTCAAACTGCACTCGGAAAAGCCTTAGATAAAGTAACCATTGGTGATCCTCGTTTGAAAGAAGTACGAATGGGTTCTTTAGTTTCAAAAGAACAAGTAGAAGAAGTAAAAGCTAGAACACACGAAATTGCCAAAACAGCCAAACTGGTTTATGGCGATTTTGATAAATTAAATTTAATCGGTGCCAATGGCAAAGGAGCTTTTATAAGCCCAATGGTACTAAGAGAGGAAAATCCTTTTACCAATTTAACGGCTCATGAAACCGAAGCTTTCGGTCCGGTAGCGACAATTATGCCATACAAAAACTTAGACGAAGCCATCGAATTGGCTCAAATGGGTAAAGGTTCGTTAGTGTCTTCTATTGTTACCAACTCAGATGAAATTGCGAAAGATTATGTCATCAACGCTGCTTCTCACCACGGAAGAATTTTAGTTTTAAATCGTGAAAATGCTAAACAAAGTACCGGACACGGTTCGCCTTTACCATTATTAGTTCACGGAGGTCCTGGTCGTGCCGGAGGAGGAGAAGAAATGGGAGGTGTTCGTGGTATCAAACATTACATGCAACGTTGTGCAATTCAAGGTTCGCCAACCACATTAACTGAGATTACTGGTATTTACCAACCTAATTCAGCTTATAAAGAAATCACACAACATCCGTTTCAATACCATTGGGAAGACATACAACCAGGCATGTCGTTGCGTACACACAACAGAACCGTTACAGATACCGATATTATCAATTTTGCCAATATAACGTGGGATCATTTCTATGCCCATACCGATATTACGTCGCTTGACGGAAGTATTTTCAAAAAGCGAACAGCCCACGGCTATTTCATTTTAGCGGCCGCAGCTGGACTTTTTGTGTATCCAAATAAAGGCCCTGTGGCAGCCAATTACGGATTAGAAGAATGTAGATTTTTACGCCCAATTTACCATAACGATACGGTATATGTTCGCTTAACGTGCAAACAAAAAGTTGACAGAGATGTTGCTTCAGCAGAGCATCCAAGCGGTATCGTAAAATGGTTCGTAGAGGTGTTTGATACCAATGACGAGTTAGTTGCCGTAGCCACTATCTTAACAATGGTGCAGAAAAAGCAAGAAGTTTTCGTTGAAATGACCGATGAAAAGATTGCAGAAATATTAAACAAATTAGCGGAAGATGCTAAACCAAAATGGGGTATTTTAACCCCACAGCATTTGTTGGAACACTTAGAGCATGGATATAAAATCATGTCGGGAGAAATTCAGGATTTCGAGATTGCTACTCCAGAAAAGATTTTGGAAAAGGTACACCATTCATTATATAATTTCGATAAGTTTCCAATGGGAACTAAGTTTCCAACTATGCGAAAAGAGGAATTAGAAGACTTGATTCATCCCGATTTTGCTACAGCTAAAGAGAAGTTTTTCGAAGCCAGAGAAGCCTATAAAACCTTCTTTAAAGAAAATCCAGAAGCCGTGTTAAAGAATATGGTGTTCGGCGAATTGAATCGATACGAATCCTACTTATTGGAACGAAAACATTTGAATCATCACTTCGAGCAATTCGGAATTTTATAATTGAAGACATGACTGAAGCATACGTAAAACATAACATAGAGAATAATATTGCCACTATTGAGTTTTTCCATCCGGAGCAGAATTCTCTTCCCGGCGATATATTAAAAAAATTAGCAGATACGATTACCGAAGTTGGTAACAACAACGAAGTAAAAGTCATCATCCTGCAAAGTGGTGGTGACCGAACCTTTTGCGCTGGAGCCAGTTTCAAAGAACTCAACGCCATCAACGATGCCGCAACCGGAAAAGTATTTTTCTCTGGTTTTGCCAATGTTATCAATGCCATGAGAAAATGTCCAAAATTCATCATTGGAAGAATTCAAGGTAAAACCGTTGGAGGTGGAGTTGGTATTGCCGCTTCAACCGATTATTGTATGGCAACCCAATTTGCATCCATAAAATTATCAGAGTTAAATGTTGGAATCGGACCATTTGTAGTGTCACCTGCTATCGAGAGAAAAATGGGGGTATCGGCTATGTCACAAATCGCCATTGACGCCAATTCGTTTTATGAAGCTTCTTGGGCCAAAGAAAAAGGATTATATGCCAATGTTTATGAGTCAATTGAAGAAATGGATAGTGCGGTACAAGCATTTGCTACCCATTTGTGTTCCTACAACCCAGAAGCCATGACTGAAATGAAAAAAGTATTCTGGAGAGGAACCGAAGATTGGGACAATTTATTAGCCGAAAGAGCCGCCATCAGTGGAAGATTAGTGTTATCTGATTTCACAAAAGAAACGTTGAAGAAATTTAAATAGACAAAAGATAATAGACGAAGAGATGATAGACAGAAAATCTATTATCTATCGGTCTATCATCTAATATCTCAAAAATATGATATACGAATTCAAAGGGTTTATTCCCGTCATACATGAAAGCAGTTTTATCCATCCGCAAGCCGCGGTTACGGGTAACGTGATTATTGGGAAAGATGTGTATGTGGGCCCTGGCGCTGCGATTCGTGGCGATTGGGGAGAAATTATCATTGAAGACGGTTGCAACGTTCAGGAAAACTGTACCATTCATATGTTTCCTGGAAAATCAATGGTATTGAAAGCCGGAGCGCATATTGGTCATGGAGCCATTATTCATGGCGCTAACATTGGTGCTAACTGTTTAGTTGGTATGAATGCAGTGATTATGGACGATGTCAATGTGGGTGATGAATGTATCATTGGTGCTTTAAGCTTTGTCAAAGCCGGGACAGACATTCCGAATAGAAAAATAGTGGTTGGAAATCCAGCAGTTATTATCAAGGATGTTTCGGATGAGATGATAGATTGGAAAACAAAAGGAACGGCATTGTATCAGCAATTGCCAAAAGAATGTTATGACACCTTAAAAGCAGTCGAGCCTTTGCGTGAAATTCCAGAGAATCGACCTACACAAGAAGCTTTTTATAAAACATTAGAAGAATTTAGAAAAAAATAAAATGCCGATATTCGAATTCAAAATGCCCAAAATGGGTGAAAGCATTTCCGAAGCGACCATCATAACCTGGTTGAAAAACGTAGGCGATTTTGTGAGCGCTGAAGAAACCATAGTGGAAGTCGCCACCGATAAAGTGGACAGTGATGTGCCATCTCCTGTATCGGGGACGATTACTGAAATTCGTTTTGGAAAAAATGATATTGTGAAAGTTGGAGAAGTTTTGGCATTGATTAGTTCTGATGAGAAAGTGGCAGGAAAGAAAATCACGATTGGCAAAACGGAAACTAAGTCAATGCCCACTGAAATCAAAACAGCAGCTGTAACCCGAGGCGCAGCCGAACTGAGCGTGGCTAAATTACAAGTCAATTCCAATTCCGATGCTTTCATTTCACCATTAATCATTTCAATTGCCCAAAAAGAAAATCTTTCTATAGAAGAATTGCAAAGTATACCAGGATCGGGAACTGATGGGCGTTTGCAAAAGAGTGATGTGTTTCAGTATCTAAAAAATAGAAAATATCCAATTCAAAGTAAACCGGTTGCGAATGTGCACCAGTCTACTTTTCCAAAACCAAAAATCAATTTCACAGAAGGAAAAGATCATATTGTGGAAATGGACCGCATGCGTAAAATGATTGCGGATCATATGGTGTATTCCAAACAAACTTCACCACATGTGACATCTTACATTGAAGTGGATGTGACGAATTTGGTCAATTGGAGAAACGAAAACAAAGACAAATTCCAACAAAAACACAACGAGAAATTAACCTTTACGCCTGTTTTTGTGCAAGCGGTAGCCAAAGCGATTCAGGATTTTCCAATGATTAATGTTTCTGTGGATGAGAAAAACATAATTGTACACAAAGACATCAATGTTGGAATGGCAACAGCATTACCAAATGGAAATTTAATTGTTCCTGTGGTGAAAAATGCCAATGAAAAAGATTTAGCAGCTTTAGCCAAAAATGTAAATCATTTGGCGGATGCTTCTCGAAATAACAAATTAAAACCCGAAGAAATTCAAGGCAGCACTTTCACCATTTCCAATGTGGGAACTTTTGGAAGTTTGATGGGAACACCAATTATCAACCAACCCGAAGTAGCTATTTTGGCACTAGGAATCATTAAAAAACGCCCTGAAGTGATTACAACTTCCAAAGGCGATGAAATTGCCATTCGCAGTATGATGTTCCTTTCTTTATCTTTTGACCACCGTGTGGTTGACGGATTTTTAGGAGGATCCTTCCTGCGTAAAGTCGGAGATTATTTAGAACAATTTGACACAACTACAATTTTATAATACCATGCAAGATATAATGACACACTCGATAAAAATTACCAAAGTAGCACAATCCAGAGTCAGCCAAGTGGAACTGAATAACAGTATCGTGATGGGAACCCAATTCTCAGACCATATGTTTGTTTGTGATTATCAAAATGGCGAATGGAGTAATGCCCGAATTGAACCTTTGGCTCTTATCCCAACGCATCCTGCCGCTATGGCATTGCATTATGGACAAGCTATTTTTGAAGGTATGAAAGCAACTTTAGGTAAAGATGGAACACCATTGTTATTCCGTCCCGATGAAAATGCTAAACGCATGAATTTCAGTGCCGATAGAATGGGAATGCCATTGTTTCCTGAGGATTTATTTGTAGAAGCATTGAAACAGTTTGTGGATTTGGAAAAAGATTGGATTCCTACTCAGGAAGGCAGCGCGTTGTATTTGCGTCCGTTTATGTATGCAGATGAGCCTTTCATTGGAATGCGTGCGGCAACGAGTTTTAAATTTATTGTTATGGGTTCGCCTGCGGGTCCTTTCTTTAGCAGAAAAATTAAATTGTATGCTGAAAGAAAGTACGTTCGTGCTGTGAATGGTGGAACTGGAGAAGCCAAAGCTGCGGGTAATTACGCTGGAGCGATTCGCCCAACGGAATATGCCAAAGCGAAAGGGTATGACCAAGTATTGTGGTTAGATGCTCAAAACTTTGAGTACGTACAAGAAGTTGGTACGATGAATATTTTCTTCAAAATTGCAGGGAAGTTTATTACCCCAGATTTGAGTGGTTCCATTTTGGCCGGAATTACACGTATGAGTGTTATTGCTATTTTGCGTGACAAAGGCTATGAAGTAACAGAGAGACCCATCACTATTTCAGAAATTATAGAAGCATCAAAAAACGGAACACTTGAAGAAGCCTTTGGTGCTGGTACCGCAGTTGGTATTGCCCGAATTGAAGAAATTGGCAACAATGATTTGTCTATAAAATTCCCAAGTGAGAATCCGGTTTCTGATATGGTTTCAGATACTTTGGATGGAATAAAAACCCAAGAAATGGAAGATAAATTTGGCTGGTTAGTTGCTGCTAAATAAGTTTACAAATACACAAATGGTTTCCTAACTAGCCCCGATTTTAGCATCTACCTAGTAGTGTGAAAAGCGGGAATAAGGATTCCAAATAAAGCCTGAGCGTATCGCTCCTAAAATTTAAAAATGAGTTCATTAGATAAAAACATCTTCAAAAAAGCTTTTGCAACTATGGCCACTGCCAAGGCAATGACCACATTGTATGAAGATAATTTTAAGATAGTTTCCAAATATGTTCACGCTACTTCGCGAGGGCATGAAGCCATTCAGATTGCTATGGCCATGCAATTATTACCACAGGATTATGCGTTCCCGTATTACCGTGATGATTCGATGTTATTGGGAATCGGGATGCAACCGTACGATTTGATGTTGCAGTTAATGGCAAAAAAAGACGATCCTTTTTCAGGAGGGCGAACCTATTACTGTCACCCAAGTTTAAGGGATGCGGATAAACCAAAAATTCCACATCAATCTTCTGCTACTGGGATGCAGGCCATTCCGGCTACGGGAGCGGCAATGGGATTTTGGTATAAAGAAAATATAGGAATTCAAGATAAGAATCAAGAAGCGCCGATTGTGGTTTGTTCGTTGGGTGATGCCTCGGTTACCGAAGGAGAAATTGCTGAAGCATTCCAAATGGCTGCTTTGAAACAGTTACCGATTTTATATTTGGTGCAAGATAACGGTTGGGATATTTCGGCTAATGCTGCTGAAACTCGGGCTCAAAATGCATTTGACTATGTAAAAGGCTTTCATGGCATTGAAGCCATTTCGATTGATGGAGCCAATTTTACCGAAAGTTATTTGGCCGTTCAAAAAGTGGTCAAAACGATTCGTGAAGAACGTCGCCCATTTTTGGTGCATGCCAAAGTGCCGTTGTTAAATCACCACACTTCGGGCGTTCGAATGGAATGGTACCGAGACGATTTGGAAGAAGCACAATCGCGTGATCCTTTTCCAATTTTGATTCAACAATTATTGGATGCCGGATTTACAGAAAAAGAAATACAAACTATCGAAGCTTTGGCTGTAGCCAAAGTCAAAGTCGATTTTGATAAAGCCCAATTGGCAGAAGACCCTTCCCCAGAAGATTTGTTTACACATGATTTTGCTCCAACGCCAATTACAGAAGAAGTTGGAAAAAGAAATCCGCAGCGCGAAGATAAAGTGGTGATGGTAGATTGTGCTCTATTTGCTGTAGAAGAATTGATGAAAACACATAAGGAATGTTTGCTTTACGGACAAGACGTTGGCGGACGATTAGGAGGTGTATTCAGAGAAGCAGCGACTTTGGCACAGAAATTTGGAGATGAAAGAGTTTTTAATACACCTATTCAAGAAGCTTTCATCGTTGGTTCAACGGTGGGAATGTCAGCAGTTGGTTTAAAACCAATTGTTGAGGTACAGTTTGCGGATTATATATGGCCAGGACTAAACCAGTTATTTACCGAAGTAAGTCGTTCGAGTTATTTGACCAATGGCAAATGGCCAGTGAGCATGATTTTACGTGTTCCAATTGGAGCTTATGGCAGCGGCGGCCCTTATCATTCCTCTTCGGTAGAAAGTGTACTGACAAACATTCGTGGAATAAAAATCGCGTATCCAAGTAATGGAGCCGATTTAAAAGGATTGTTGAAAGCTGCCTATTATGACCCGAATCCAGTCGTGATTTTAGAACATAAAGGTTTGTATTGGAGTAAAGTAAAAGGAACCGATGCCGCCCGAGTAAACGAACCGAGTGAAGATTATATTTTACCTTTTGGTAAAGCCAATGTGGTTCAGGAAATTTGGGAACAGGAATCCGAAGAAACTATTACGGTAATTACCTATGGAATGGGAGTACACTGGGCATTGAATGCTTCAGCTGATATGAAAAATCAAGTGGAAATAGTCGATTTAAGAACTTTATATCCGTTAGACGAAGAAACCCTATTAAAATCGGTTAAAAAAGCTAAGAAATGCTTAGTAGTGACCGAAGAGCCGACTAATAATTCTTTTGCCAGAAGTTTGGCCGGTATGATACAAGAAAAATGTTTTAAAAACCTCGATGCTCCAGTAATGGTCATTGGTTCCGAAAATATGCCAGCGATTCCGCTGAACAGCACCTTAGAGTTTACCATGATACCAAATGCAGATAAAGTGAAAGCTAAGATGGAGGAGCTTTTGAGCTATTAAATTTATAAGCTTATTTAAACATACATAAACCCGTAACCAATTCAGTTGCGGGTTTTATTTTAAACCCATAGCATAGTGTAATAATTTTTTTTCAATGACAGAAATTATTACAAAATTGTAATAAAATATTTTTTGATTATAAAAATTATTACAAAAAAGTGTAATAATTCATTTTCAATATTATAAAAATAGTACAACCTATGTATGTCAATTTGATTTTTTTTAGCCACAAAAAAACCGCAACATCACTGTTACGGTTTTGCAATTTCAAAATTCAAAATTCCAAGTTGAATGTTGAATATTCAATTTTGAATAACAAATTTTGAAGTATATTATTTCTTAACAACAGGTGGATATTGCTCCAGAATTTTGGATACAAATTCCTTAATAAGCGCCTCTTTCTTATTGGTGTCTTTGGTGAGTGTACCTTCTCCTTCTCCTTGCCAGATTAATTCTTTTTTCTTTGCATCAATTAAATCGATGTATAAAGTGCCTTCGGTATAACGATTTACAGTAGTGTTGCCTCCCCATAAATAAGGATTCCAACCATAGCCCCAGCCGTATCCCCAACCCATATTGAATTGGTTAACATCAACCTGTTCTCTTTCTTTGGTGAAAATATTAATTAACAAATCAGGAGTTTCACTTTTGGCAAAACCTTTCGCTGCTAATGTTTCATCAATAGAGCGAAGTATTCTCTTTTTGTCTAAATCGGATATTTCTACTTTGTCAATTCCGGCCTTTAAAAAAGCATAGGTCTTGTATTGTGAAAAATCTACTTTTTTATCATAATCCGAGTTCACTCTGACGGAACTGCATGAAGTTAATAAGAAAAATAAAATCGGAATAAAAGCTAACTTTTTCATAATCATTTTTATTAAGTGTTATAACAAATCGTCATCAACTAAATTGGGGATGGTTACTTTTAGTAAAGGTTGCGTAGCCATGGCTCTTTTTATAGCAAAAATTGCACCATCGTTACGGGCCCAGCTTCTTCTAGAAATTCCATTATTAACATCCCAAAAAAGCATAGATTCTAATCGTCTCGAGGCGTCCTTACTTCCATCAAGAACCATACCGAAACCACCATTAATAACTTCGCCCCAACCAACACCACCACCATTATGAATGGAAACCCAAGTAGCTCCACGGAAACTGTCACCAATGACATTGTGAATAGCCATATCGGCAGTAAAACGTGAACCGTCATAAATGTTTGACGTTTCTCGGTAAGGCGAATCCGTTCCCGATACATCGTGATGGTCACGGCCCAAAACCACATAGCCAATTTCGCCACGAGCAATGGCTTGGTTAAATGCTTCAGCTATTTTGATTCGTCCTTCGGCATCGGCATATAAAATACGCGCTTGTGAACCTACTACTAATTTATTTTCTTGAGCCCCTTTTATCCATTGGATGTTATCAGCCATTTGTTGCTGAATTTCCTCTGGTGAATTTTTCATCATTTCTTCCAAAACGTCACAGGCTATTTTGTCTGTTTTTGCTAAATCATCCGGATTTCCAGATGCACAAACCCAACGGAAAGGTCCAAAGCCATAATCAAAACACATAGGTCCCATGATATCTTGAACGTAACTTGGGTATTTGAAATCTATCTTGTTTACTGCCATAACATCAGCACCCGCTCTTGAAGCTTCTAATAAAAAAGCATTTCCATAATCAAAGAAATAGGTTCCTTTTGCGGTATGTTTGTTGATTGTGGCTGCATGTCGACGCAATGTTTTTTGCACTTCTTCTTTGAATTTTTCAGGATTGTTAGCCATCAATTCATTCGATTCTTCAAAAGTATATCCAATAGGGTAGTAACCACCAGCCCAGGGATTGTGCAGAGAGGTTTGGTCTGAACCTAAGTCAATGTGCAAATTTTCTTGGTCAAAACGTTCCCAAACATCAACTATATTTCCTAAATAGGCTATAGAAACTACTTCTTTATTAACTAAAGCTTTTTTTACTCTTGGAACTAAATCGTCAATATTTTCAACTATTTCATTAATCCAACCTTGCGAATGACGAATGTGTGTAATTTTTGGATTGACTTCGGCACAAACGGTTACACAACCAGCAATGTTCCCTGCTTTAGGTTGAGCACCACTCATCCCCCCCAATCCTGAGGTTACAAATAATCCTCCTGTGGGTGATTTTTTTATTTTTCGGAAACCGTTTAAAACGGTGATTGTCGTTCCGTGTACAATGCCTTGTGGGCCTATATACATATAACTTCCAGCTGTCATTTGTCCGTATTGGGATACACCTAATGCATTCATTTTTTCCCAATCATCGGGTTTCGAATAATTTGGGATAACCATGCCATTTGTCACAACTACTCTTGGCGCTTCTTTGTGCGATGGGAATAATCCCATAGGGTGGCCCGAATACATAACCAAAGTTTGTTCTTCAGTCATTTCTGCCAAATATTTCATTGTTAAAAGATATTGTGCCCAGTTTTGGAATACGGCACCGTTTCCTCCATAGGTAATCAATTCATGAGGATGTTGCGCCACCGCATAATCCAAATTGTTTTGAATCATTAGCATAATGGCTTTGGCCTGTTCACATTTCCCTGGATATTCAGAAATAGGTCGAGCATACATTTTATAATCGGGGCGAAGTCGGTACATATAAATTCTACCGTAAGTTTCCAACTCTGCTTTGAATTCAGGAAGTAATAAGGCGTGATGTTTAGGCTCAAAATAGCGTAAAGCATTCTTTAAGGCTAACTTCTTTTCTTCTTCGGATAGTATTTCTTTACGCTTTGGTGCGTGGTTTATAGCTGATTCATATTGTTTTGCATTAGGTAACACCGATGGAATTCCTTCTAGTATTTGGTCTTTAAAAGTCATTTTTAAATTTATTGTTTGTGTTTGTTCTTGCTAATCACTTCTTAATAGTTCCTGTTTTTTTGTCAAAGCCATAAGGGCAATGACGGCAACCACTCCGACAGCAATAGCCCCTTTTTAAATGATAGTTGGAGGTGAAAATTTTATAACCTTCTGGAGAAAGATAATAATCTTCACCTTCAATTAATTTACCCTCATTATTTTGGTCATTCATGGATACAAATTTAAATACTTTATAAGTAACGATACTAATCGTTTATAGATATTTAATTTTCAAAAACATTTTAGAACAATACTCTCTTTTTGTTTTTTTTTAATTCTAAATCGTTCATTTAGGAACAGGCTTACAAAATAAATTATGAAATTTCAAAATTCACAATGCACTACTTGAAAAATAGATGAGCATTGTTAAAACCTATTTTGTTTCATTTTTATGATTATTATTAATTGGATTTCTTTAATTTTACGCAATAATAAATTGAATTTGAGTATGATTCGTTTTGTAATAACACTTTTTTTGAGTTTGCTATTTAGCACAAGTGGTTTTACACAACTATATGTAAGCAATAATAGCTACGTTTATAATAAAAACAGTGTAGTTTTTGCGACAGGCAATATTGAGTTGAATGGAGCAAACAGTAATTTTTATTTAAGAAATCAAGGCCAGTTGTTGCAAGGAACAACAGGAGCATCAACAAACAAAGGAATTGGAAAACTTTCTGTTTTTCAAGAAGGCACCGTTAATAATTTTGCCTATAACTATTGGTGCTCTCCTGTGGGTAATGCCTCAGCTGCTGCTGGAAATGAAGATTTTGGGATTACCATGTTGAATATACCCACAACTAAAACTGCTAGTACACCAGCCACAATGATTACTGATGACTCTGATGGACAATCTAGTTCTGGGTCATTAGCTATTTCTACTTATTGGATATGGAAGTTTTTATCATCCTCTACTTATGCCCAATGGTTTCAATCGGGTGCCACTACAAATATCAGTGCCGGTCAAGGATTTACTATGAAAGGTACTGCAGGCTCCGATGCCACTAATGTTGGTGAAACAGCTGTAAATAACCCTGGAAGTGCACAACGCTATGATTTTAGAGGAAAGCCTAATGATGGAAATATTACAGTAAATATTGGAACTAATAATTTTACCTTAACAGGAAATCCGTATCCTTCAGCTTTACATGTAAATGCTTTTTTATTAGATGCTGCTAATTCTGCTTGCACTGGAATTGCTTACTATTGGGAACAGGATAAAACGGTTAATTCTCATTTGTTATTGGCCTATCAAGGAGGCTATGGGACGTATTCTCCTGTTAGTTTAGTTTCGAATGGAATTTATGTACCTGCTACATTCAATACCTACAATATTGACGGTTCACTAAATACTGTAGGTGCTTCTTCGGGTTTAATCATTGAAAGGAAATATGCTCCGATTGGTCAAGGTTTTATGGTAAAAGGAAATAGCAATGGTGCTTTAACAATTAAAAATTCATATAGAGCCTACAATAAAGAGGGGAGTTTTTCTCAATTTGAAAAAAATACCAACTCAGCAACAGCAAATGAAACTGTAATTGAAAGTGTTTCACAAATTAGGTTGAATACTATTATTAATAATCAATACACTACTCAAATTGCATTGGCATTTGTGCCACAAGCTACTGATGGAGTTGATAGAGGTATTGATGCAAAGAGTCCAGTGGGAGAAGATGTTCCCAATGATGTTTATTTTTTTCTGGATAACGAAAGATATGTGATTCAGGGTGTAAATTTTGATATTGAAAAAAGAATTCCTATCGGAATCAAAGTAACAAATACAACTACTTTTAAATTTGATGCTTCTACAGTATTAAATTTTGATGAAAGTCAAACAGTTTATATTTATGATGCCCAAGACAATACATATCATGATGTAAAAAATGGCACTTATGAAGTTACTTTACCAAGTGGTATTTATAATACTCGTTTTGAATTGACTTTTAAAAACGAGTCGTTGTCTACTCATCCTGATATAGTTTCAAATTTTGTTATATTTCAAAATAATGAAGCACAACAACTTACAGTATCAAATCCCAATTTGATTGCAATATCTTCGGTGAAACTTTTTGATTTAAATGGTAAATTACTTTTTGACAATCAAAAATTAGAAGTTAAGGATAGCTATAAGTTTACTACAAACGGTTTGAGTGAAGCGGTTTATTTGGTTCAGCTATTAACCAAGGATAATAAAAAAATAAATCAAAAAATTATTATTTCTTCAAAATAGAAACCATAAGCAAAGCGATTTTTTAATCGCTTTTTTATTTTATGTCTTTGCTCTTTTGTTTCTTTGGGTTTTGTTTTTTTT